>CAZHLB010000468.1:0-5711 GCA_964533005.1 uncultured Saprospiraceae bacterium | reverse complement strand
CCAACCACGCCGGGCTTTGGCAGGCAAATGCCATCATCAACGCACCGGCAGAAGCGCCTGGCAAGTCTTACATTTCCTTCGGTTTGGTGATTGACCAGCCGCAGATTGTCTATCAGGCAGGCAACGAGACCTTGCTTTTCACTTTCGCCGCCAACGGCAACCTGCCAGAAAATCTGGCGCTGATTGAAAAAAACGACCCGCTTTTCACGCCGCCCAATTCGGTGAGTGCCAATGCCGGGAACGACCTGAGCGCCATTGATTTCGGCGTTTCGCCTTACGAATTTTATTACTACTGCTGCAATTATCAGCCCGATGGCACGCTTTCCTGCGGCGATACGACCCCAGTGGATACGACCAACGTGAGTGGCGGCGACCCTGTTGATACGACTGGCTTTGTGCAAGAAAATTGTATGCGCCTGAAACTTGAACCAATACCCGGCACGACGAAATGGGGGGTGTTCGTGAAGCCGGGCGAAGACATTTTGCCGACGGGCAACACGGTGACCGGCTCTGGGCAGGTGACCATCCTTGCGCCGTTGGGTTTCACCGCTTCGGGATTGACCAATCACGCAGGCTCGTGGCAAGTGAATGCCGTGATTACCGCTCCGGCGGAAACTCCCGACAAGCGGTATATTTCCTTCGGTTTGCTGGTGGACAACCCGCCGATTGCTTACCAGGCAGGCGAGGAAACTTTGCTGTTTTCTTTTTCGGGAAACAATGCGGCGAGCAGTGATTTGACGCTCATCGAGCATGACGACCCGATGTTTTCGCCGCCCAATTCGATGAGCGCCAATGCCGGAAATGACCTGACCGTGTACGATTTTGGCTTGGCTCCGAGCGAGTTTTACCAGTATTGCTGCAATTATTTTTCCGACGGCAGCCTTTCCTGCGACAGCTCGCCCATTGACACGACGGGCACAATTGACACCACTGGAAATATTGACACGACTGGAAATATTGACACGACCGGCACTGACCCAACTGACACCACTGCAACAACTGCTACGGTTGATTTGGCAGGCAAGGAAAGCTGGCTCATCGTCTCACCAAATCCTGCCGACGATTGGCTGACAGTTCATTTTGAAAAAGCAATTGCCGAAGGACGAGGCTTCGTGCGAATTTTCGGAGCGCAAGGAACGGCATTCGGCAGATGGGAAACGGGCGTTTCGACTTCACTGCGGTTGGACTTGAAGTTGCTTCCACCGGGGACGTATTTGCTTGCTTTTGAGGTGGACGGGAAGGTTTTGCAACGGGAGCGGGTGGTGGTTTTTTGATTGCCCGGATTTGCTTTCTTGAAGAGAGAAAAAAAAAGATTTTTTTTTCTCTCTTCATTTCTCAGCCAGTTCCAGCCACCGCATCTCCTTCTCTTCCAGCACCTTCTGCAATTCATTCAACTCCTTCGACAGCTTTTCAATCTCGCCGCCGCCGATGCCGGGGCGGGAAAATGCCTCGTGAATTTCACCTTTTCGGCGCTCCAAATCGGCGACTTCCCGTTCCAACTTCTTCATTTCGTTGCGCTCGGCAGAGGTCATCGAGCCGCTGCGGGAGGTCTGCGGGGCAGGTGCTTTTTTCTGCAAAAGCTCCCGCTCGATGCGCTTTTCCTCCCGCTCCTGTTCGAGCGAAGCTTCCCGGTAATCCACGTACCTGCCGTTGAAATCTTTGATTTTTCCGTTGCCCTCGAAAATGAAAAGATGGTCGCATAATTTATCGAGCAAAAAGCGGTCGTGGGAAACGATAATTACGCAGCCGGGAAATTCGAGCAGAAAATCTTCCAGCACATTTAAAGTGACAATATCAAGGTCATTGGTCGGCTCGTCGAGGATGAGGAAATTGGGGTTTTTCATCAATATGGAAAGCAAATAAAGCCGCCGCCGCTCGCCGCCACTTAATTGGGAAACATATACCTGCTGTTGTTCCCGGGTAAAAAGAAAACGTTCCAGCAAGCCCGCCGCCGTTAGCTTTTGCCCTTTTTCGAGGGGAATAAATTCAGCTATATCTTTTATGAAATCAATTACACGCTTATCACTTTCACCTGCACCTATATTTAATCCTTCCTGCGAATAATAACCAAAAACGACCGTCTCGCCGTGAACCACTTTGCCGGTGTCGGGGCGCTCCTCGCCGGTGAGCATTCGCAGGAAAGTGCTTTTGCCGACGCCATTTTTGCCGACTATGCCGACCCGCTCGCCTTTTTTAAACTTATAGTGAAAGTTGTCCACGATTTTTAGGTTGCCATAAGCCTTATTGATATAGTGCAATTCGAGGATTTTACCGCCTAAACGCTGCCCTTTTATATCAATTTGTATTTCATCCTTTTCAATTTTGCGGCTCGCTTTTTCTTCGATATCGCCGAAGCGCTCGATGCGAGCATTGGCTTTGGTGGTGCGGGCTTTGGGAGAGCGGCGCATCCATTCTAATTCCTTTTTAAATAGCTTTTGGGTCTTGTCCAATTCGACGGATTGGTTGTCCATGCGCAGGGCTTTTTTTTCCAAATAGTCGGAATATCCGCCCGTATATTTTACCAGTTCGCCCCGCTCTAATTCGACTATTGTATTGCATATTCTTTCCAAAAAATAGCGGTCGTGCGTGACCATAAATAAGGTCAAATTAGGCTGCGTCAGGAAGTTTTCCAGCCACTCAATCATGTCGAGGTCGAGGTGGTTGGTAGGCTCGTCGAGGATGATGAAGTCGGGTTCTTCGATGAGCAATTTTGCCAAAGCCAGCCGCTTTTTTTGCCCGCCGGAAAGGGTGGCGACGGGCTGTTCGAGGTCGGTGATGTTGAATTTGAAGAGGATTTCCTTTGCCCGTGCCTCGAAATCCCAGGCTTTCAGGTCGTCCATGCGGCTGAGAGCGGTTTGCAAATCGGCGGCATTTTCAGGGTGAAGCATCGCCCTTTCGTAGCGCCGGACGACCTGGACGATTTCGCTGGTGCTGTCAAAAATGGCTTCGAGAGCGTTGTGACCGGCGGCAAATTCAGGCTCTTGCGGAAGGTAGCCGAGGCGGATTTCCCGGCGCAATTGCACCCGGCTGGCTTCGCCTTCGCTTGGCTCAGTGCCAGCAATAATGCGCAGCAGGGTCGTTTTGCCGGAGCCGTTTTTGGCGATGAGCGCCACCTTCTGCCCCTTGTTGACTTGAAGGTTGATGTTCTTGAAAAGGACTTTTTCGCCGTAGCTGCGGGAGACGTTTTCGAGCGTCAGGTAATTCATTTTTCGAGTTGATAAGAGTTGATGAGGGTTGATAAAGGTTGATAGCGGGACAAATCAACCCTCATCAACCTCCGTTTTCTGAGGGCGGCAAAGGTAAAAAATGCGGCATGGAAGGCTAATCGTTCAGCCAGGGAGCTAGCCATGATTGGGTTTTTCGAGCATATCAACGCTTCGAGCATACCTTGATTAAATATTTGTGCAGGTCGGAAGGCAGCGGCACTTTTGTTTTTTACTCGATTGAAAACTACACGAAACATGGAAATGGACGACTACGAAAGAAGGCTAAGGCAAAAGCTGCGGGAATTGCAATCACCGCTTTCCAAGGAAGCGGAATTGGAGAAACTGAAATTCGACGACGTGGTCGAATGGGAGGGTGACAAGCCCAGGCTGAAAAAGAAACGAACAGCCCAGCTCGAAAAGGATATTGCTGCTATTCGTGAGTCGGTTCAATACGTTCTACTGGCAAAATCAGACGGCTTGTATCGTTGCAAGCGAAACCAGGATGGCTTTATTTTTCTGAAAAAAGGGGAGATTTGGAGATATGGGGTGACCCGAAAAGGGCAAAAAGGACGATACTCAGAGGATTTTTTGGAAGTCAATAATCTGGTCTTTCGCATTCAATTCAACGGTAGATTAGATGAATGCCTCGAACAGGAAAAACTAAAAATTTACGAGTATCCACTTTTACCTGAAAATATTGCACGTCTGCCAACTGAGCGGCAGGTTTACCCGCCCGGCAATTTGCGGACTGACTAATTTCCATTTTCTTTGTCTAAAATTCATAAATCATGGCTTTCGTAACAAGTATGACCGAGCAAGATGTGTCTGAAAAAATAGACATAGACTTCGTGGAGAATTCTCTTAAAAACATCGGCAAAACCGTCATCAACTTCATTTGCCTCGATGATGATTGGGACAATGATACCTGGCAGAAAAAGGGCAAGAAATATTACCGCATCGTCCTGCCGTATCAAAAAGTCAAAAACATGGACGCCGACGCCGTTCGTCAATGGATGCTAAGGCTGGCGGAGGAGCGGCTGGGCTTGGTGGGGCAGGCGTGAGTGCCTGCGATTTCACGGCAACAAAAAAGGCGTTCCGATTGCTCGGAACGCCTTTTTTGTTGTCCGCCCCGTGCCGCCAAACTCCAGTTTGGCGGAGGCACTCACCGCCAAACTGGAGTTTGGCGGCACTATCGAATCAGCATCACATCCCCCTTCCGCTCCTGCCGTACCAACTGATGGTTGTTCTCAATCTCGAAACTTATCCAGTAAACGTAGACGCCAAGGCTCGCTTTTTTGCCCTTTTTCGTGCCGCCCCAACCTGCCGCCGGGTCTTCGCTGGAAAAAACGAGGCTGCCCCAGCGGTCGAAGATTTGCATCTGAAAATTGAAAATCGGGCAGCCGGGAAATGCCTGAAACTCATCGTTGAAACCATCGCCGTTGGGCGAGAAGGCGTTCGGTACGAACAGGCAATTTTCGCAGGGAAACAGGTTCACTTCGTCTTTGAAAACGCAGCCGTTCAGGGTGATTTCCACCGTATATTTTCCGGGTGATTTTGCAGTGAAAACAGGCTCAGTCGAGCCGTCGTGCCAGCGGTAAATTGCATCGGGTTGCGAGGCGTCGAGGCGGAGGATTTCTTTTTCGCAAATGGTGGTGAAATCAGGCAGGATGGTGTCGGGCGAAAATTGATATTCGATGCTTATCGAGTCGGATTTTTGGCAGCCGCCCTGGGCAACTTTCACCCAAAAATCGCCTGGCTCGCTGATTTCAAAAGTGGAAGTTTGAGTGCCGTCTTGCCAGAGGTAGGTGGCGTTTGGAAGTTGCACGTTCAGGTACAAACTCGTGCCTCCGCAAAGCAGGGTGTCGTTGCCCAATTCCACTTCGACGGTGGTGAAATCTACCTGAATCGTGTCGAGGTACTCGCAGCCGTCCTTGCTGACGGACACCCAAAATTCACCGGGCGTTTGGGTGGAAAATTGAGGTGCAGTCGAGCCGTCTTGCCAGAGATTAGTTGCGCCGGGGATGCCGGTTTTTAGCACCAGCGTTTCGCCTTCACATAAAATGGTGTCGGCGCCGAGGTCGAGCGGGGTTTGCGAGACGTAGCTCACTTGCACGGAGTCCCTTGCTTTGCAGCCGTTTCGGTCAATTTCCAGCCAAATCTCGCCGGGCATTTTTACCAAAAAAGCAGTGTCTGTCGAGCCATCTTTCCAGAGGTAGGCGAAGTCTTCACCCGGTTCGATTTGCAGCAGCAAAGTCTCGCCTGCGCAAAGCGTAGTGTCGTTGCCGAGGTCAATTTCCAGGCTGTCGGAAGTGAGGCGGGCGAGCCAAAAATCGGCGTCGCCATTGTTCCCGTCGAGGTCGCCGTCGCTGGAAAACGCATAACCTGCGGCGACAAAACCGCCATCGTTTGCAGGCAAAAAAGCCTCGAAACGGTCTTCGGCGCTGCCGCCAAAAGTCTTTTCCCAAATGAAATTGCCGCCTGCATCCAACTTCACCAACCATGCGT
>CAZHLB010000467.1:0-5734 GCA_964533005.1 uncultured Saprospiraceae bacterium | reverse complement strand
ATAATTTCTGTCTTTTTAATTCATTTGCTGACAAGCCCTCCAGTTTTCCACATTAAGTTTTCCACATCAAATTGTCTTGTGGAAAACTTCCAAAGCCTTGATTTTTAGGAAAATTGGCTACTTTTCCACAACGTGTGGAAAAGTTGGTGAATTTTTCACTTGCCCTCGTCCTACTTTCGTCCAATCAAACTGACACGCAGGTAAAAATCCATCCAATCCACTCACTGGCGAACAGAGGGGTACTTCAAACGCCAAGGGAACCGATGGTTTCCCAGTCGAAATCAAAAAAATACAGCTTACTGATACTATGGAGTTCGGGGGCAAAACTTGTTGTCCCCCCTTCTCCTTAATCCGATGGACGAGGGTCGCTCTAATTTTTTAATGTAAACACTATCAAGCAATTGTGCCATGGAGACAATGACTTTGGAAAGAAAAATCGTGAACGAAGTGAAAAAAGAAGTTGCGCCGAAAACGTACGCCCACAAAGAGGCAGTCAAGGCATCCACCGCTTATTTCAACGGCGACGAGTTGGCGGCAAACGTCTGGGTCAACAAGTACGCCCTGAAAGATTCGCAAGGCAACCTCTACGAAAGGACGCCGGACGACATGCACCGGCGCATCGCTGCGGAGTTGGCGAGAATTGAAAAGCGGTATCCCAATGCTGTTTCGGAAAGGAAGCTGTATGAGTTGCTCAAAAATTTCAGCTACATCATCCCGCAGGGCAGCCCGATGTCCGGCATCGGCAATAACATGCAGGCGTCGTCGCTGTCCAACTGCTTCGTGATTGGCAACCATGCCGATTCTTACGGCGGCATCATCCGTGCCGACGAGGAGCAGGTGCAGTTGATGAAACGCAGAGGCGGCGTTGGTCACGACCTATCGCATATTCGCCCGAAGGGCAGCCCGGTGCTGAACAGCGCCTTGTCTTCGACGGGTTTGGTGCCGTTCATGGAGCGGTATTCCAACAGCACGAGGGAGGTGGCGCAAGACGGTCGCCGGGGCGCTTTGATGCTCACCGTTTCCGTCAAACACCCTGACGCTGAGGATTTTATAGACGCCAAAATGGAGCAGGGCAAAGTCACCGGGGCGAACGTTTCGGTGCGCATCACCGACGATTTTATGCGGGCGGCGTTGAGCGGAGAAACGTTTGTGCAGCAATTCCCGATTGACTCGAAAAACCCTCGCTACCGGAAAGAAATTGACGCATCAAAACTTTGGGACAAAATCATTTACAACGCCTGGAAAGCCGCCGAGCCGGGCATTCTTTTTTGGGACACAATCATCCGGGAATCGGTGCCGGATTGCTACGCAGACTTGGGTTATCGCACCATTTCGACCAACCCTTGCGGTGAAATTCCGCTCTGCCCCTACGACAGTTGCCGCCTGCTCGCCATCAATCTTTTCAGCTACGTGGACGAGCCGTTCACCAAAAATGCCCGGTTCAACTTTGAAAAATTCGCCGAGCATTCGCAGATAGCCATGCGCATGATGGACGACATCATTGACCTGGAACTGGAAAAGATTGACCACATCATCGAAAAAATCGAAAACGACCCGGAGGCGGAAGACATCAAAGCCACCGAATTGCGCCTCTGGCAAAAAATTCGCCGCACCTGCATCGAAGGTCGCCGCACCGGCGTCGGCATCACCGCCGAAGGCGATATGCTGGCTGCCCTGGGCATCCGCTACGGCACCAACGAGGCGATTGATTTTGCCGTAAACGTGCAGAAAGCATTGGCAATCAACGTCTATCGCTCCTCGGTGACGATGGCGAAAGAGCGTGGCGCTTTCCAAATTTTCAACTACGCAAGGGAAGCCAAAAACCCTTTCATCAACCGCCTGCGGGAAGCCGACCCTGCATTGTACGAAGACATGGTGAAGTACGGCAGGCGCAACATCGCTTGCCTGACCATCGCTCCGACAGGCACGACGAGCCTGATGTCGCAGACCACTTCCGGCATCGAGCCTGCGTACCTCATCACCTACACCCGCCGCCGCAAAGTCAATCCCAACGACAAGGAAGCGAACATCACTTTCGTGGACGAAATCGGCGACTCGTGGGAGGAGTACAATGTTTTCCACCACAAATTTTTGGATTGGCTCAAGCTGAACGGCTATCAGGAAGACCGGGTGGCGCACATGACGAGCGAAGAATTGAAGGGATTGATTGAAAAATCGCCCTACCACAAAGCCACCGCCAACGACGTGGATTGGGTGCAAAAAGTAAAAATGCAAGGCGCTATCCAACGCTGGGTTGACCACAGCATTAGCGTCACCGTCAACATACCAAATGAAACGAGCGTCGAATTGGTCAAGGAAATCTACAAAACCGCTTGGGAGTCAGGTTGTAAAGGTTGCACCATTTACCGGGACGGCTCCCGTTCCGGCGTCCTGGTCGCAACCGAAGAGAAAGACAAGGACGGCAAACAGGAGGAAAAACCAACCTCGAATGCCAGCCAAGCCGACCTGTCTTTCCACACGACCTACGCTCCCAAGCGACCCAAAAAGCTGGAAGCCGACATCATCCGTTTTCAAAATAACCATGAAAAATGGCTGGCGGTAGTCGGCGTCCTCGACGGCAGACCCTACGAAATCTTCACCGGGAAAGCCGAAGACATGTTCAATCTGCCACCCTACGTGACCAAAGGTTGGGTCATCAAAGAGAAGGACGAAAACACCGGGCACAACCGCTACGACTTCCAATTCGCTGATAAAGAAGGGTATAAGGTGACGATGGAAGGCTTGAGCCGCAGCTTCGACAAACAATTTTGGAACTACGCCAAGCTGATTTCAGGTACGCTGCGTCACGGGATGCCGTTGCACTACGTGGTCAATCTGGTCTCAGGTCTGAATGTTGACCAGGAGCACATCAATACCTGGAAAAACGGCGTGGTGCGGGCGCTGAAAAAATTCATCCCCGACGGAACGCAGGCGGTGAAAGAAACCTGCCCCGCTTGCGGCGACCCGGATGGTTTGATTTACAAGGAAGGATGCCTGATATGCAAAAGCTGCGGGCACACCGAGTGTGGGTAGTGATTTGGTAATATAGTGATTTGGTGGATGAGACGTCTAACGTCCCATCCACCAAATCACCAAATCACCAAACCACCAAATGAAGATTACACAACGTTTTCTCATAGACTGTACTCGGGTGAGCGGAGAGGATAGCCGCTCACCTTTTTTTTTGTGTTTTTCTCGCCGCCGCACCTTTCCCGAATAAAATCTCTGCCTACTTTTGAACCGATAACCGGGCAGACCATTCTACCGGAAATCATTCACCAATCAAATTTTACAACCAATGAAGAAAGTTTACTTTTTGATGCTGTTGGCAGCCGGTTTTTTAATTGCGCCCAGCTTTGCTGCCAGCACGGCAGCACCTTCTCCCGCCACGGACAACATCGAGGAAACCGTCAAAGCCGCTAAAGAAAAATGGGACGACATGTCCAACAAAGAAAAGCGGCAGTTGCGGAAAGAGATGAAACACAAAATCAAAACCGCCGTCAAGGACAGGAAAAGTGGCGCCATCGGGAGCGATGACAAGTTGTTGCTGATTATCATCGCCATTTTGCTGCCGCCGCTCGCCATGCTGATTTACGAAGATGGTGCTACTGGAAGGTTTTGGATTTCGGTGATGCTCTGGTTACTGTTTTACATTCCCGGATTGATTTACACGCTGGTTATCATTTTGGGAGACAAGTAGAGACAACAATAATTGCCGAAAAAAAATAGGGCGGCGAGCTATATGCTCGCCGCCCTATTTTTTTTCGAAAAAAGCTGACGGACAAGAAATGACATTTCTGAAAGAAATGTCATTTCTGTTCACGCCACCTGCTGAAAAGCCACCCGCTCGTGCTCGCTCAGGCTATAATCTTCCCCGGTTAAAAATGCTTTGCCAGCATAAAAAACCTGCTTCCAGCTTTTCTTCGGTTCCTCCCAATATTCCGCCATTTCTGGCGCAACTTTAATCATCAAAAAATGCCCGCCCAAGCCGCCGGGGAACCAAGCGTTCAGCACCGGATTCCAAAGTTCCGCCATTTTTTCCTTGTTGTCCACCAAATATGCCCTGCCGGAAATGGTCAGGTAGCAATTGCCCCGGCAGTCGGAAAAATCCAAAACCACCGGGTGGTCGGTTTTTAGCGTCTCGACTTTGCCGGAATATTCATCGGTAAAAAACCAGCACGTGCAGTCCTCCTCCACCTGCGCCACGTGCATCGGGCGGCTCCGCATTCTGCCATTTTCGTTGACGGTCACCATCATCGCCACCTTGATATCGTCAATGATGGAGCGGATTTTTTCATTTTGAGCTCCGTTTGCCATAAGCTATTGAAAATTAGAGGTTTGAAGCAAAAAAACAGCCCCTTTCGCAGCGCTGTTTTTGAATAAAACAGTGGGTTGAATGCCATGTTCAAAGCCGGAAAACGGGGGTGAACACGGCGGAATGTGGCTCGTTTTACCATTGACCCGGTTGGGAAATAACAGCCCTGCGGAAAACACACAACTATTGTCAAATTGAATAATCATGAAATTCACACTCCCTCCATTGCCGTATGATTATGATGATTTAGCGCCATTAATTGATGCGCAAACCATGCACATTCACCATGAAAAACATCATGGCACTTATGTTGAGAAATTAAACGCTGCCATTGCCGGGACAGCGGCGGAAAACCTGACTATCGAGCAAATTTTGACTTCCGTTTCAAGGTTTTCAAAAGACGTGCGGAACAATGGCGGCGGGCACTTTAACCACTCGCTTTTTTGGAAAATATTGACCCCGCCCGGCGACGCAGAACCTGGCAGAAACAGTGCCCTCAGCCGAGCTATTTCAGTTACTTTCGGCAATTTCGACAACTGCGAGAAGGAGTTGAAAAAGGCGGCAGTGAGTCGTTTCGGCAGCGGTTGGGCGTGGCTTTGCGTAGAGGATACCCTCGGTGGTTTGTTCGTCAGTTCGACACCCAATCAGGACAATCCATTGATGGATATTGCTGAAAAACAAGGCACTCCAATATTGGGCATTGACGTTTGGGAACACGCTTATTATCTGACTTATCAAAACCGCCGAGCAGAATATGTGGACGCCATATTTGACCTGATTAATTGGAAGGAAGTGAATGCACGATATGAGGCGGCTATCCGGGAAGCAACTTTAGTTTGAATTAGGATATTAAGGATGGAAAAGGATATTAAGGATTGGGACAGTGTCTTCTGTTCCAATCCTTTAATATCCTTTTCCATCCTTAATATCCTAATTCAAAAAAAAATATCGCTATGAATTATCTTGGATTAACCAGGGACGACACTGCGCCAGTAGCGGAACAGCTTAATTTGTTGCTGGCAGATTTTCACGTTTATTATCAAAATTTGAGGAATTGCCACTGGAACGTCACCGGCATTCAATTCTTTGAATTGCATAAGCTATTTGAAGCATTGTATATTGAAGCACGGGATAGAATAGATGAAATAGCCGAGCGGGTGCTCACCCTTCGCCACCGCCCAATGAGCAATATGTCTCGATATTTGGAAGAATCCAACGTGGAAGAAGCCGGTCGGCTGCACAATGACCACGATATGGTTAGCACACTTTTGGAAAATCATAAAATCCTCATCCAACGTATGCGAGACGTTCTTGAAACTGCCGACCAAGTGAAAGACGACGGCACGATTGACCTGATTTCCAGCTTTTTGCAAAGGCTGGAAAAACACTCATGGATGCTGGATGCTTGGCTGGCAAAGC
>CAZHLB010000466.1:0-5738 GCA_964533005.1 uncultured Saprospiraceae bacterium | reverse complement strand
GACACCCAATCAGTACGCTATTTCCTTCACCAAAAAAAAGCCGTCGCTGCCCTGCGGTTGGTAAAGTGGCATCAAAATCAGCCCTTCCTCCGGGGCGAGGATGTCGCCGTTTTTATCCCTTGCCAGCAATTCCTTTCTTTTCACCGGCTGAAAATTCCGGTAGCCCGGCTGCATCGCAAACTCATCCGCCGGGGCGATGGAATGCACTTTGACCAGTTCCGCCACCTTCGGCAAGTCTTTGGAATAGGCGATGAGCAAATCGTCGTGCCGATTTTCCACGTCCTCCCGCCGGACACTGCCGATGGTGCGCATGCAATTGATGATGGCAGCAATGCTGCGATTCACCGAAAGCGGGTCGTCGTGCTGACCTGCCTCGAAAGCGACGGCGGTGATTTGGTGATTAGTGATTGGTGATTGGTGACCGGGCTGGAGGAGGGGGAAATTTTCTTTTGAAAAAAAATGAAGCGTCGTGCCGTGAATGCCTCGCAACATGCCAGTGATGACAGGAGCGTGAAGTTCAACCGCAATGCGAATGCTTTCCGGCGCATCGGTGGCAATGCCAAAAATGCCGCCGCCTGCCGAGGTGGTGTGCAAGTCGAGCAGGATGATTCTTTCCGGTTGGCAATCTTCGATTTCGGCTTGAATGATGGAGAGCAGTTCCCGCATTTCAAGGTCTTCCGAGTCAAGTTCAGCAAGAGGAGATTGGCTGATGCGGTGCAGGTTTTCAATTGTCCATTGGCGGTTCAAGTCTTTGGAAATGAAGCGTTTGCCTTGCTCGAATGCCCTCGAATTGCCGAGTAAGCCGAGCAACCTGCCTTTGTATTGAAAGCCCGGATTGACCAGCGGCTCCCGGTCGAGCAGGCTGAAAATGGTTTCAAGCGCCCGCACCCCGGCAGGTTCGTTGCCATGCATTCCGGCGGTGCAAATCAGCAGGAGACTCGTTCCCTCGCCCGTGAATTTTCCGATGATATGTGGACTAATTTTCTGAATGACGCTTTTGTGTTTTAATTTTTTCGGCAAGCTCGACCAGGTTCATCCTGACGTTTTCCGGCATTTCATTTCCATCCATCCAGCAATGTGCGAAACCGACAAAAGGCATCCCCAAATACTGGGCGCTTCTGGTGAAAGGAAGTTCAAATCCATCAATCGCCTCGTCGTCTGAGCTGCAACTGACGACCGCCATGTTTTTGCCCCGCAACTGCCTGCCCACGTCTTTCCTGATTCTCAGCAAATCGGAAATCCGGTCAAAAAAAGTCTTCATCACGGCGCTCATGGTGTACCAATAAACGGGCGTGGCAAAAATGAGCGTACCGTATTCCGAGGTTATCTTTTCCATGAGCGGGATGAAATCGTCGGCGCTGTTTTTATGCTGGTAATCGTAGTAACTGATGGCATAATCGTTCAGGTCAATCAGGTCGAATTGGGCATGACTGACCAGGAAATCCACGATTTTCCTCGTGTTTCCATCGCTCCTCGAGCTTCCGAAAATGATGACTGCGTTTTGATTTTCCATGAAAGAAAACAGGTTTTGCAGTTGCCCGAAACGGCAAACTGCTGCCTTGCACAAATAAAAACAGCCGGAGCAAAATCATTGCACCGGCTGTTTTTTCAAGAAAATGCGAAGCGGCACTACTCCTCTTTTTGTCCATTGATATTGGGCTTATTCGCGGGCTGTAATTTTCCTTTCTTTTCCAACCGGCTCCTGACCTTTTGCACAAAAGCCAAGGGGACGTCGGCGAGCGAGGCGATTTTCTTATCCGAAAATTCGCTTTGGAGCAAAAGGTTTTCTACGAATAGTTTTTCCTTCTTTTCCTCACCGATATCAATGCCTTTCTCGATGCCTTCCGCAATGGCGTCGGGTTTGCCTTCAAGTTTGGTTGCGAGTTTGCCTATGAGTTTGCCTTCCTGCCAACCTTGTTTGTAGCGAAGGTCACTCTTCAAATCATAAGTCCATGCCATTTCTTGTATCGTTTCAATGGTTAACGCCTGCAATTTACGCAGGTTGGAAAAAATCTCCAACCTTTTGATGTGTTGCTCTGCGCCGGGTTGCCCGCCGACTAATTCATTCAATTTTCTCAGTATTTCAGCCACCACTTTTTTTGGTTTTTCACCTTCAAAATTGCCCAGGATGGCAAGGCTTACCACTTCCGGCACACCGCTTTCCATGAATTTGCGCCAGGAAATGTCCCGCAACATGATGACGGTAAAATGATGCTCGGTCTTTTCATCTTTGAAAAAATCCTTCAGGTAGCGCAGCTTTTTTTTCGAGCCCATGTAAATCACGAACTGCTTGACAAACAGGTGGTGCATGACCCAAAGCATTGCTTTTTTCAGCAGCATCAGACCGCCGATTTCTTCATCCTTGACGTGAAATTCCAGGTGCAAAATGCAGTCGAGTTGTTGGTCTATGAAAATCAACATCTTAATGTGGTCGCCTTCCCGTTCCAGGGTGACCTGGATTTTGTCTTTCAATTGTCGGGTATGCTCCAAATGAATGCCGAGTAGAATTTCGGCAACGAAGAGCAACGAAGGCTCCATGATTTCTTTGATAGCTCTATCATAGATGTTCTCCATGCGGCAACAAGGTTTAATTGGAAGGCAAATCTCTACTGCCTTACGCATATTCCAACCTATTGAAAATCAATTTTTTAATTTCAAATAACGACCTTCTTTGTACATGAAAAATCAACATTTGGCGGTGTTTAAAATGGCAACTCCGTGTATTCGTAAGTGTTGGCGGGTTTCCTCGGCAGCGGGTCAACCTGGTGAAGCAACCTGAATTCATCCCCGACCACGGCGCTCAATGGGTAAAACCGCTCGCCATTCCATTGCCCGAAAACGCTGACGGGTCGCCCACCGCTCATCGCCACGAGTTTCCAAGCGGCAGTTTCTTCGAGGTGAAGGGGTAGTATTTTCCTGGCTTCGTCCACCAGCACGAACTGATTTTCATCAAAAACTAGAATCACGTTTTCCAGGAAAGCCGGGAAGTTGGAAAGCCAGGGATTCGCAGCGAGCGCCTGGGTGCAGTCGTTCGCAAATTCTGCCAGCGAACGGTAGCCGCTGCCAATTTGAAAAGGCTTTTCCATCCACTCATATTTTTTGAAAACCACCCGCATCGGCAGTGCCGAAGGGTAAAAAACAACCTCGCCGGAAAGCACGCTGCCCAAGCGCCAGGTCATTTCGTAAGGCTTGTCGGCGAAGGCAAATTCGAGGTGGAGGCAAGTGCGGCGACTTTTTTCGCCGATGAGCCAGGTGCGGCGGGCGTACAGGTTGCCTTCCTCCGCCGTCTCCGTTTGACCTGCGACGAGCCAATTGTCTTGCAAACCATTGAGCATCAGCAAGTCTTCTTTTTTGAGGTTGACACCTGCGAGACTGAGCAGGTCGTCCTGCAAACCTTCGGGGAGTTGTTCGAGGCGCTGAAAACCTTTTGCCAGCAGGTAGATGTCGCCCAGTTCTTCCAGCACTTTTTGGTGCCAATCGCCGCCGCCCCCCGACCCCCTAAAGGGGGAGTTAGCACCATTGCCTGCACCTCGAAATGAGGAACTGTTGCCTTGCAACATGAGAAAAGGCAGGCGTCGAATTCGCCGGGCGAGCGTTCCCAATTTTGCGTCCACCATGCGGGCAGCAAGTTCTTGCCAGTAGCTTTCCGCCTGCCCTTCCAGGATTGCCAAGCCTTGCCGAAAGAGGTCGGCGAGCCAGTTTTCAAGTTCTGCAAGTCCGGCGGACATTTGCGCCAGCCGTTTTTCCCTGTTTTGACGGCGTTTTTCGGAGAGCGTTTTTTCAACTTCCGGTTGCCGCTGCTCGCTGGCGGCGTCCGATTTTGCGGAAACTGTCGCCCGTTCGTCTCGTTTTGCCAGCCAATCCGCCACCCATCCCGGCGGCTCTGCGAGAGAAAAAGCATCGTTGTTTTTTGCGAAAAGCAGCAGCAAACCAATGCCATGTTTGCAAGGCAGCCGCCGCACCGGGCAGGTGCAGCGAAAGGCGGGAGCGAGCAAATCCACCTGCGTCCGGTAAGGATTTTCCGGGTTGCCAAGTTCGCCCCAAACAGCTCTGCCGTTGCCTTCCAGGCGAAGCCAGCGGCGGGCGTGGGCGACCTCCCGGGCACGGTCTGCCGTGCCGGGGTCGGGAGCGAGCATGAGGATGTTGGCTTCGGTAAATTCCATTTTGAAGTCAAAAGTGAAAAGGCAAAAGGCAAAAGTGAAGTCAAAAGTTGAGAAGGTAAAAGTGGGTGTCCTTTTGCCTTTTCTACTTTTGACTTCACTTTTGCCTTTTGCCTTTTCACTTTTGACTTCAAATGAACATGATACGCTTCTTCATTGCCATTGTCGCCTGCCTGCTGCTCGTACCGGCTGTTGGCTTTTCTCAAAAATCATCCAAAAAGAAAAAGAAGGGAAAAATTGAAGCCACTGCCGCCTACGACCTGCAACTCGACAGCTCGCCCGTCTTCAAAAAAGGCTTCACGGGCTTTGCCCTTTTCGACCCGGCGGAAGACAAAATGCTGTACGAATACAACTCCGACAGGTACTTCACGCCTGCCTCGAACACGAAAATTTTCACTCTCTACACTGCCATTTCGATGCTGCCCGACAGCATTCCGGGCTTGTTGTACAGTGAACAAGGCGACCTTTTGATTTTTTGGGGAACGGGCGACCCTTCTTTTCTGAACCCGCACTTGCAGCAAAACCCGCTGATTTTCAACTTTTTGAAAAACCATCCGAAGCAGTTGGTCTTTTGCCCTGCTAATTTTCAGGACAAACACTACGGCTCAGGCTGGATGTGGGATGATTTTCCGTACGAGTACCAGGCGGAAAAATCGCCGTTGCCAGTCTATGGCAACGTGGCGCATTTTCGCCAGGACAGCACGACTCATGGCATTGCCGTGCTGCCATCTTTTTTAAAAAACAGCCTCAAACTTGACCCGGCGCTCGATTTGGAAGATTTGGTGGGAAGGTTGCAGCACGACAATCAATTCATTTTCAACCCGGTAGCGGCACGTGGCAAGTTTTTCGAGGGGCACGTTCCCTTTCGCTACTCGCCTGCCTTTCTCGCCGATGTTTTAGCGGACACCCTCAAACGCAGTGTTCATTTGCTGACAGCCAACCTTATGCCGCCTGCCGACGCCAGGGTGCTGAAAAGCCTTGCTACGGACAGCCTCTACCGTCAAATGATGCAGGAAAGCGACAATTTCATTGCCGAGCAATTGCTGCTGCTTTGCTCTCGCCAACAATTCGGCACGATGAACACGGAGCAAGCCATTGACTTCGCCGAGACTCGCCTGCTCGCCGATTTGCCCGACTCGCCGCAGTGGGTGGATGGCTCAGGTTTGTCGAGGTATAATTTGTTCACGCCACGCTCGGTCGCCAAGCTGTTGCACAAGCTCTACCAGGTGATTCCGCAAGAGCGGTTGTTTGGCATTTTCCCGACCGGCGGCGTGAATGGCACCATCAAAACCAACTATCGAAACGGTGGCGAGCCTTTCGTTTTTGCCAAAACGGGGACGCTGCGCAACAACCATTGCCTGAGCGGTTACCTGCTGACAAAAAAAGAGAAAGTGTTGATTTTCAGCTTCATGCACAACAACTTCAAGAACGGGACGACTGCTTTGAAGAAAGAAATGGAGCGGGTGCTGAAGCAGGTTCGGGAGGATTTTTGAGTGGGCGACCAGGGTCATGGGATACTCCTTTTTTTGATTAAATGATTGATGATTAAATGATTACATGATTGTTGATGGAATGGAA
>CAZHLB010000465.1:2942-5747 GCA_964533005.1 uncultured Saprospiraceae bacterium | reverse complement strand
TTTTGGTTTTTTTTTTTTTTTTAAAAAAAAAAAAATTTTTTTTTTTTAAAAAAAAAACCCAAAAAAACCACCTGTCAGCTTTCGGCTCGACAATCCAAAAAAAAAATGAATCGCAGAGAAGCCATAAAACGCACCACCCTCCTGATGGGTAGCGCCATTTCCGCCAGCGCCATGCTCGGCGTCCTCAACGGCTGCAAGCCCGACCGGGCAATGGACTGGAAACCTGAATTTTTCAGCACCGAAGAAGGCGACCTCATGGCGCAAATCGCCGAGCGCATCATGCCTCGCACCGACACGCCGGGGGCAATGGATGCTGGCGTCCACACTTTCATTGACAAGATGATGGCTGAGTTTTACGCCGACAAGGAAAGAACCGCTTTCAAAGACGGGCTGAAAAAAGTGGAAGCCGACGCCAAGGCGGCACACAACAAATCCTTCCTTCGCCTGACGCCGGAACAGCAGGACGAGTTGTTGACGAAGTACGACCAGGAAGCAGTCAAGCAAAGGGAAGTGGAAGGCGCCGACCCGCATTTTTTCGGCACGATGAAAGAACTGACACTGCTCGGCTTCTTCACTTCGGAAATCGGGGCGAATGAGTTTTTGCGCTACGACCCGGTGCCGGGGGTATACCAGGGGTGCATTCCGTACGCGGAAGTGGGGAGGGCTTGGGCGACTTAATGCGGCTGATTTTGCCTGAAAAAAAAAAGCGCTTCGTGGCAGTCATTGCTACGAAGCGCTTTTCTTTTTTGAAGGAAATGGCTGCTACGCTACTGCGAGCAGTTTTTGCTCTGCCAGCTTTAGTTTTTCCTGTAAATCAGCTATGAGTTTGTCTTTTTCGGCGAGGGTGGTTTGGAGTTGACGGATGGTGCGGTCTCGTTCATCAATCTCATCCAATTGCTCGAAAATGAAATTGAAGTAATCCTCTATTATTTCCTGTTGCGAATAGTGACGTGCTGGTGTTGGCGATTGATTCTCGTATTTTTTCATCGTTTCCTCCAAGACCTCATCCGTCAAGCCTATTGAATCAATGTATTGTTTAGCCATCAACGCCTTGCCTGTTAAACCGGAATATAGGTCTTCACTTTTGGCAGGTTTTCGTTTTGCTTCCGGTCGCAATTCATAATGCTGATTAGTTGAAACGGTTGCTATTTTCATGCCTTTCTTTTTTTAATTAGGATAAAGTTATAGTCCACACCTTCCTGAAAAGGCTCATAAAGTTCGCCTTTTCCACCGAAGAATTCATACTTGTCCTTGTACTTTTCTCCCTGTGTTTTTACCATGCGGCGATATGTCTTTATCCTGCTTGGCGTACTTCCCATGATAAAAACCTTCGCCAAAGGGAATTGCTCAAAGAATATTTCTAACGTTGAAATAACGGTAGCGATTACCTTATAGCCATCTTGGTTGTTCGTCACCACCTTGACGTCAATGTCGTCGGTACCTTCTATTCTATCGCCAAAGCTAAGGTTGAAAAGATATTTCCCCATCTGGTCATACCTGACCAGTTTCTCGATTCTCCCTTTCGGCCCCTCGCTGAAAAAGGAATATTGAAGCGCCGCCTCCCGGCGAATTGAATAAGGTGTGTCGCTCATTTTGTTTGTGAGTTTTCTGCCGAGGCAAACGTAAACAAAAAACTACCGCAAAACACCTGCCGCCGCCGCTCTACTTTTGCCCCAAAATCAACTCGCATGTACTGGAAAATAACCGCTTTCTTTCTTCTCGCCAACCTCTCCGCCGCCGCACAATTTCACCAGCCCGTCTTCCCAAATCTCGCCGGTCAGGAACTGCTCGATAGTCTCGCCAGCGCATTCCACCCTGTCTTTTCCATGCCGCAAGCGCAAAGCCGGGACACACTTTTTGCCAAAATTTACAACCACGATGACAGCCTTACCTGCGTCTATTCCGGCTACACCATCTGGCTCGACCCGGCGCAAGACCCCACCCAGGCTGCCTTCCAAAACGGCGGCGCAAACGCCATCAACACGGAGCATACCTACCCACAAAGCCTCGGCGCAAGCGGTCAGGCGGAGGGCGACATGCACCATTTGTATCCCTCCCGCATGGACGTAAATGCTGCCAGGGGCAACTCGCCTTTCGCAGAAATCCCTGACAATGAGACGGAAGAGTGGTTTTACCAAAATCAAAAAATGAGCGCACCGCCTGCGTCTAACATTCACAGGTACAGCGAGAAAAAAGCCGACCTGTTCGAGCCTCGGGAAGACCACAAAGGCAACGTCGCCAGGGCGATGATGTACTTCTACACCATGTACAAGGAGCAGGCGGACTTGGAAAACTCGGAATTTTTTGAAAGCCAGCGCCAGACCTTTTGCGACTGGCATTTCCTCGACCCGGTGGACGAATTGGAGTGGAATCGCACCTGGCTCATCGCTGATTACCAGCAACAGCCGAACCCTTTCGTGCTGGATTGCACTTTGGCACAACGCACTTATTGTCAGCAGTTTGGGCAAGAATGTACGCCAAGCTCAAACGGGCAGTTGGAGCAAACAAAACCGGCATTCGAGCTGGCGCAAAACGCACCGAACCCCTTCCGCCAAAACACGACTTTTCGCTGGCGGCTGGACAAAGCCTGCCACGTCCGGCTGGAAATTTTCAATGTATTGGGAGAAAAAACGGACGCCCCGGTGGACGAATGGCAATCGCCCGGATGGCATGAATTGAAGTGGGAAAAAGCGGAAGGAATGCAGGCAGGGCTTGGTTTTTACCGCCTGGTCTTGCTTTCTGAGAACCAAGTGACAGTGCAGAAAATGGTGATTTGGTGATTTGGTGATTTGGTGGGGTGGGACG
>CAZHLB010000465.1:0-2932 GCA_964533005.1 uncultured Saprospiraceae bacterium | reverse complement strand
CCCCCCCCTCGTCCGCCGCCCCCCGCCGGCGCGCCCCCCCCCCCCCCCCCCCCCCCCCACAAAAACCCCCAAAACCACCAAATCACCAAAAAAAAAGCCAGCCCCGTGGAGAGGGACTGGCTCGGTGAATGGTCTTGAGCAATTGATATCTTCTTATTTCAACTCGAAATTACCCGTGCCTGCCAGGTGACCCTTGTTGAAAATTTCTACGTTGTACTTGCCTTTTTCGAAGGGCATGCCTGGATTCCAAAGGAAACAAAGCTCCGCTTCGTCGTTGGCGTAGTCGTATTCTTTGACCTGCGTGTACTGGATTTCCTCACCCGTTTTGCTGCTCAAAATCTGGCCGCTGCCGAGGTTGTCAATCGCCAGCGTTTCGCCAGCAGGATTGATGATGCGGATGAAAAATTGCTCTTTGCCGGGCTGCACCAGGTCGTTGACGATGGTGGTGAAGCAGACTTTGAGCTGGTCAACCCGCTTGGCTTTTTCTTTTGTGGAAGCCTTGTCGCCTTTTCTGGCTTTCTGCCCGGTCACTTTCACGTTTTTGACCTTGATGACCGAACCAACTTGTACGGCTTTGGTCAATTCTTCCCGCTCGGCGACGAGTTGCGCCTGCGACGTGTTCAGATCCTCTCCTTCCATTGTTTTCGCTGAAATGCTGGCGGCGAGGGTGGCGGTTTCATCTTTCAAGGCAGTATTTGCCAGGGCAAGTTGCTCTTGCTCGGCTTTGAGTTGCTCGATTTGAGCGATGTACTGGGAAATTCTGCCCTTCAGCTTGGCAATCTCGTTGCGGGCGGCGTCGAGTTGCTTCTTTTCTTTGAGCAAGCCGTCAATCTGCGTTTTGGCTGTTGCCAACTCCGCTTTTTGCTGTTCGATGGCGGCGTTGATTTCCTGGTTTTCGCCTTTGAGCTTGTCTAAGTCGGCGATGGCTTGGTCATACTGGGTTTGCAACTCCGTGCGGAGTTTCTCAGCCTCTTGGTACTCGGCGACTTTTTGCTCGAGCGAACGAGTAGCATTGATGCTGTTGTAAGTCAGATAAGCGATGCCCACGAGCATCAAAAATCCAACGGAAAGTACCACCGGCAGCAGCGCCCCCATGGACGATTTCTGTTTCTGGGCTGGCTGGCTTGGCGGGGTTTGAGCAGCAGGAGCGGTGTAGTTGGCATTTGGCTGCGGTTGCGCTCCCTGATTCGAATAATTCGGCGGAATCATGTCTTTTGTTTTTTGAATCATTAATGGAAATGCTCATTTCATTTCCGCCTGAATAAGGTGGAGACGAAAATAAATGTTCGGTGAATTGCTTTTCTCAGGAGAAGTTGGCGGCGCGGAACTGAGCGGCTGTCCTTTTGCAAGTCTTTTAAAATGAAGGAGTTGAAAAAAAATTAGACGGGATGTTTTAGCATTTTAATTATGCCAAGTTACACTTAGGATTACATGATTGCAGATTACATGATTACATGATTTTTGATGGAAATGGAAGATGGCTGGATGTGTAATGTCGCTGTGACATCGCACATCCAGCCATCTTCCACTTCCATCAAAAATCATGTAATCATGTAATCTGCAATCATGTAATCAAAAAGAATGGTCAGCCTTGTTGCGCCAAAGTAAAATTGAAAGTCGTGCCCATGCCCATTTGCGACTGGTACCAGATGTCGCCGTGGTGCATCCGCACGATTTTTTTGCAGATGGCAAGTCCCATGCCGGTACCGGGGCGGTCGAGGTGGTTGACTCGCTGAAAAGGCAGGAAGGCTTTTTCCTGGTAGGCTTCGTCCATGCCCAACCCGTTGTCGCTGACGGTGAATTGCCAGCAGGAGCTGTCTTGGCGGCATAAAATGGAAATGTGTGGCGACGCTTCGCCTCTGAATTTGATGGCGTTTGCCACCAAATTTTGGAAAACCTGCAAAATGCCGGAGCGGTGGACGTATAGTTTCGGCAACGGGTCAAACTCGATGACTGCCTGATTTTCAAGGATTTCCTCATGCAGGTTGAACTTCACTAAGTCGAGCGTTTCGTTCAGGTCAGTATCTTCGAAGACCCTCTCCCGACCGGCTCTGGAATATTCAAGCAGGTCACGAATGACCAGGTTCATGTTGTTGGTGCCCTTGATGATGAAGTTAAGAAACTCATCTGCGTCCGCATCGAGTTTGCCCCGGTAGCGGCGCTTTAGCAGTCCGGCGTAGCTGGAAATAGTGCGTAAGGGGCTTTTCAAATCATGCGAAGCGATGTAGGAAAATTGCTCAAGCTCGTGGTACGACATTTCGAGGGCGTCCAGGTTTTCCGCCAGTTTCTTCGATTGTTCTTCGACGAGGGTGTTCTGCGCTTTCAGTTTTTGGTTGGCAGTTTCCACGGCAGCTTTTTGGCTGACGAGGTCTCGATTGGCTTTCTCGGTGATTTCCTTTTGCGTCCGCAAGTCTTCAATGGTTTTGTTCAACAGGTTGATAATGATGGACTTATCCTTTTGGATGCGTTTCATCTGGAAATCCAAGCGAAGAGCATCCCTGTCAACTGCTTTAGCAAAAGCAGCGAGCTGCGCCTTTTCCTGTTCGCTCACGGAAAGGGATTCAATCAAATTCAGGTAATCGTCAACGAGATGTTTTACCATTACTTCTGTGATTGGTGATTAGTGATTGGTGATTGGTGACTGGGTTGTCCAATCACCAATCACCAATCACCATTCACCAATTTTATCTTTCTTTCAAAGCCACCAGCGAGCAGGTTTCATTGTGAAACTCGCACACGCCGTTTTTGGTGGGCCCAATTTCGCCGTAGGTAAAGAAGCCAATCAGCGGCTTTTGCCAATGGTTGAAAATGCCCTTGATTTCATCTTCGATGAGGGGTCCCAGAGCGGCGTGTCTGACTTTGCAGGAGAATAAAATAAAGGCATCCACCTCCCCGGTGCGTTGCTGGAGGTCGCCAAAATCGGCGATGGTTT
>CAZHLB010000464.1:0-5750 GCA_964533005.1 uncultured Saprospiraceae bacterium | reverse complement strand
GGGAAAAGGAGTTGGAAGAGTACATGGACGATATGCTTGACTACATGAATGAACTCCGAAGGAAACTTGAGCAACTCAACAAAAAGGATAAAAAATAAACCATGATAGCCATTCAAAATCCATTGCTGAAGAAGCATTTTGACGAATTTTCAAAAATTGGCTCCGAGGCTGAAAAACGAGCTTTTTGGGAACACTTCGACAGCGATTTCGAGTCTTTGAGCGAAACAGCAAAGGACGCCGCAAGGCAAGATTGGAAATCTAACCTTTCAAACGTGGAAAAGCGATTGAAAGAAATTGGCAAACAGTTGGACGAGGCAATAGCCATCCAGGTTTTTCCTGCCAACAAGGAAGAAAGGAAATTGATTGAAGCATTGCTTTCCAGGATGAACGTCAAGTACCAGGTTGCTTGAACTGCATTGAAAATCAGGGACATGAAATACTTTCTCGCCTGCCTCGCCTGCCTCCTTTTTCTGGCAAAAACCGCCGCCCAACCGCCTACTTTTTTCCAGCACGTCCAACCCATTTTGCTGAAAAACTGCGCCCCCTGCCACCGCCCCGGCGGCGGCGCTCCCTTCAACCTGCTCACCTACGAAGACGCCGCCAACCGTGCCTCCTTCATCGCCCACGTCACCGGGCAGCGTTTCATGCCACCCTGGTTTGCCGAGCCGGATTTTCGCAGCTTTCACAACCAGCGCATTTTGACCGCCGAAGAAATCGAAACCATCCGCCGCTGGGCTGAAGCGGGCGCTCCGAAAGGCAAGAAAAAAAAAGGATTAGCCGTCGAACCCGGTCATGTTTTAACCGATTTCCCGCCGCCGGATTTGGTCGTACCCATGCAAAAACCCTTCGCCATTCCCGGCGACAACACGGAGCAGTTTCGCATTTTCATCCTGCCCACCGGCAACGAAGAAGAGCGTTTCGTCAGCGGCATCGGCTTCCAACCGGGCAACCTCGAACTGGCGCACCATGCCCGCATCATGCTCGACACCACCCAGCTTCTGCGAGCCGACGACGGCACGGCGGCAGGCGACTCGAACACCCAATTTACCCGCCTGAACGTCCAACTGGCAGACTATTTCTGGCAAGGCTGGGTGCCGGGAAATGTCGCTCATTTTTACCCCGAAGGCGTCGCCAAGCGCCTGCCCAAAAACACCGATTTCGTGTTGAATATGCACTACTCGCCATCGCCCGTGCCCGCCGCCGACCTGTCGAAAGTGAATATTTGGCTTGCCAAAAAGCCGCCGGAGCGCTTAGTCAAGACCTTCATTTTGGATGAAAGCTGGATTGCCAACCAGCCCTTTGAAATTCCGCCGGACACGGTCATTACCTTTTTCATGCGCTCGCAGCCGCTGCCAAAAACCATCTCCCTGCTCTCCGTTTTGCCACACATGCACCTGCTCGGCAAGAGCTTCCGAGCCTATGCCATCACGCCTGGGGGCAACGTGGTGAACCTCATCAAAATTGAGCGTTGGAACTTCAAATGGCAGATGACTTACCAATTCGAGCGGCTGGTGCGGCTGCCAAAAGGCTCGATTGTTTTTGCCGAAGCGACTTTCGACAACACGAGCGCCAACCCGGTGAACCCTTTTTCCCCGCCTCGCAAAGCCACCTACGGCTGGGGCACGTTCAACGAAATGATGAACCTCATTTTTGAGTACCTCGACTACCGGGAGGGAGATGAAAATTTACCTTTGTTCAAAGTTCAACCTGACTAAAAATTCCTTTGCCATGAAGAAATTTCTACCACTGTTTTTGCTCGCCTGCCTCTGTCAAGCGCACTTGTTCGGTCAACAAAATGCCGGTGAAATGTCCAACAACACCAAAGACCAGTTGAACGCCTCGACCATGAAACTCGACGCTTCCGACGTTTTGTACGGCTTCGACAGCAAGAAAAGCGAGGTGCTTGGCGACTATTACCTCGACCTAGCCTGGCGAAAAGGCACGGTGATTTTTTACCCCGCCGCCGAAAAGCAAAAATCCGACACGTTGCGAGGCTTCCCCATGCGGTTGGATTTGGAAAGCAGCGAGTTAGAGTTTCAAACTCAATTTGGCATAAAGGCAGTCAGCCCCAGAGAAATTCAATCTTTCGAGTTCTGGGAAGATGGCGGAAAGACTGCGCTTCGCTTCGTCAATGCCCGTGAGTTCGGCGAGAAAGGCAAGCCTTTTTTTCTAGAAAAACTGGCAGAAGGCAAGCTCTCCCTCCTGCTGCATCACAAGCTTTGGATTCGGGAACCCACCTACAATGCTGCCTTGGATGTAGGCTCGAAGGACACGGAAATCAGGAAGGACAAAGTTTTTTACTATTTCAAAAGTGGCAAGCTGGAAAAATTCAAACCGAGCCAGGGCAACCTGCTGAAAATCATGCAGAACCGAAAAAGCAGCATGGAGAAGTTTTTGGAAAAGAACAAGCTGGATTTGGACGAGGCGGGGGATTTGGTGAAGGTTTTTCAGCACTACAATGGCTTGGATTAGAGAGATTACCAACGTCGGCAGGGTTCAAAACCCTGCCGACGTTATGCCGACAACTTTCCGCCTTTCCATTTACTTTTGACAAAAAATAGCTGACCATGAAGATTTTAGAAGCGCCCGTTCTGGAAAAAACATACACCGTCGAGGAGTACTTCGAGCTGGAAAAATACGCTGAGATTCGGCACGAGTATTACTATGGCAAACTCATACCCATGCCTGGAGAATCTAAAAATGCAAATCGAATTGCCGGAAACTGCGAGTACAAATTTCGGCAACAACTTGAGGATAAAGGACTTGACTTCTTTCATTCCGATATCAGGCTTCAGGTGAAGGAAGGCGGCATTTATCGCTATCCGGATTTTGTGATTACCCCCGTGGTGGATGACAGCCATACCCATCACATCAAGCAGCCAGTTCTGACCCTGGAGGTTCCGTCCGACGAGTCTGAACGCCGAGACCGAGTTACCAAACGAGATGAATACTTGGGCATGCCAACCCTACAATGTTACCTCATCATTTCACAATACGAACCTCACGTGGATGTATATCTGCGAGACGAAAAAGGTTGGCGCATCTATTCCTTCAAAAAAATGGAGGATGAAATATTTTTCTCCTTTCTCGGAGCAAAACTGCGAGTGGCTGACATTTACAAAGGAATTGTGTTTGAACAAGCCTAACCTCTATAAATCAATCTATTCGACACAAACCAACGCTCATGCCTTTCGTCCTCTACGCCGCTCCCAACTTCACGGAAACCGCCGTCAAATTCATCGAAAAAATCGCCAGCCTGCCCGGCGTCCGCCTCGGCTTGATGAGCATGGAACCTGCCGAATGGCTCCGCCACGACGTGCGGCAAAAGCTCGCCGATTTCTCCCGGGTCAAAGACATTTTCGACTTCCAGGAACTCCTGCAAGCGGCGCAAACACTCACCGCTCGCAACGGCGCAGCCCATCGAATCATGGGAGCGGTGGAACAGTTGCAGGTGCAAATTGCGCAGGTGCGGGAGGCGTTGGGCATCCCCGGCATGGGCGTGGAAACGATGAAAAACTTCCGGGACAAGTCCCGCATGAAAAACCTCCTGCGAGCCGCCGGGCTGCCTTGCGCCAAACATTGCCTGGCAACCAATTCAGCCGATGCTTTCAATTTTGCAAAAGAAGCAGGCTATCCGCTCGTCATCAAGCCACCGGATGGAGCGGCGGCGCAATCTACTTTTCGGACAAACAACGCGGCGGAACTGACGGCAACGCTCGAAAAAATCCCCCCGTCACCCGACTCGCCAGTGCTTTTGGAGGAGTTTATTCAGGGCGACGAGCATTCTTTCGACACCTTTTTGCTCGACGGCAAGCCGCTCTTTCATTCCCTTTCCAATTACCTGCCCAACCCGCTCGAAGTGCTGCGGGAGCCTTGGATTCAATGGCAAGTCATCATCCCGAAAGAAATAGACGACCCTCGCTACGACGACATCCGACAGGCGGCTTTCAAAGCTCACGAGGCGTTGGGCATGAAAACCGGCATGACGCACCTGGAATGGTTTCGCAGGAAAGACGGCAGCATTGCCATTTCAGAAATTGCCGCCCGCCCGCCGGGAGCGCAAATCACCACGTTGATTGCCAGGGCAAATGATTTCGACTGCATTTCCAACTGGGCGAGGCTTGTGATTTTTGGCGAGTTCGACGTTCCGCAACGAAAATATGCCGTCGGCGCAGCCTACCTGCGAGGGCAAGGAGAGGGAAAAGTAGTCGCCGTGCATGGCTTGGAGATGGTGGAGCGGGAGGTCGGACATTTGGTCACCGATGCTAAAATTCCGCAGATTGGGCAGGAGAAAGGCAAGACTTACGAGGGGGAAGGCTTCGTAATTTTGCGGCACCCGGAAACGGCGGTGGTGCAGGATGCTTTGAGGCGAGTGGTTTCGTCCGTGCGGGTGATTTTGGGTTGACCCAAAATTCGGTCTATCGGGATGGATTAAATGATTGATGATTACATGATTACATGATTGCTGATGGAATGGCAGATGTTGGGATGGGCGATGTCGCTGGACATCGCCCATCCCAACATCTGCCATTCCATCAGCAATCATGTAATCATGTAATCATCAATCATTTAATCCATCCCAAGTCGTCCAAAAGGCTGAATCTCAAAGAAACTAACCTCCGAATTTCCACTCAAAAAAAGCCTCGATTGGACTTCCAATCGAGGCTTTTTTATTCCTGCTTCCGGCGAGGAGGTGATTTTTGAAGCGGAAAGTTTTGTAAAAATTTTCCGCTTCAAAGGGTTCTCACCAAGTTCGCCTGCCCCGCCGTTCCCGGTTGAAATACTCAATAAACTCAGGCAATTGCCGCAGCGGCTGCACGCCACGCTCCTCCGGTTCATCATCCACCAAAGCAATTTCGATGGTTTGAATATCCTGCGAAACGGAGCGCTCGCCGAGGGTCAGGTAGAGCATTTTGAAAAGCCCTTCGGCAATCAGGCGCTGGTCTTCCACAAAATCCGGCAGGCGGATGAAAATGACTAAGCGCAGGTCGTTCGGCTCGGAAGGTTTGCGGAAGGGCTGAAACCACATTTGCTCATTACTAAACGTCACCCCGCCTTCTTTCAGGCGGATAAAAGTGCCTTTGGGCAGCGCCGGTTTCAGGGCATAAATTTCCCACTCCTCGAATTTTGGCGCTTGTTTGACCAACTCCTCCGCAAGTGGAAAATAGTCCGGATTGCCGCCGGTGGTGATGACAAGCTGGCGCTTGTCGTTTTCAAAACCGGCGATTTCGTAGTGCAGGTGCGGCGACACTTTGACCAATTGATTGTCGAGTTGCTCGCACAAGCGGTTGCTTTCGTCTTCCTCCATTTCCTGGATGAAGGTCAAAGCTTTCTGGTTCTTGCCGAACCATGTCCAGAAACTTTGTGCTGCTAATGCTTTCATAACTGGATGAGTAATCTGGGTTAAAATGGTTTTCGGCTTTTAAAGTTTTCGGCTTCATCGTACCTGAAAACCTGAACAATCGAAAACCCGGAAAACTGAACAAATAACGCCTGGCATGGACGAATTGCCACGAAAAGCGGCGGCATTTTTTTTTCCACACCTTCAATCCGCAAGCAAGGTCGCAAAGGTTTTTCAGCAAGGCAATGATTTCGATAAGTCAAATATCCCGCCCGTTTTCGGAGTAAAAAACGTTTGCCAACCTACTGTCAAATACAAAAAGTCCATTTCGCCCGGCACGGTTCAATGACGTACTGCCTTTGTTGTCGGTGGCTTGAAAAATTTTTATTGGTGTACTGCGATTATTTTG
>CAZHLB010000463.1:0-5760 GCA_964533005.1 uncultured Saprospiraceae bacterium | reverse complement strand
CCGCATCCCGAGTGCTCGGGATGCGGGGTCTCAAAACCCCGCCGCTCGAAAGTTGAGGTTTGGCAAAAGGCTTTTAAAGCTATTCCAGCCATGCCTGCCATTTTACAAAACGTTGACATCCAGCAACTTTTCCAAGCACAACAAGCCAACCAATTCGCCATCGCCCGCACCTCGGCGAAGGAGCGCATCGCCAAACTCAACCGCCTGTACGACGCCGTTTTGCGCAACTGGCAAGCCGTCCGGGATGCCATGTTTGCCGACTACCGCAAGCCGCCTTTCGAGGTGGACGCCGTCGAAATTTTCCCGACGACCGGGGCGCTCAAGCACACCAAAAATCACCTGCGCCAATGGTTGCAGCCGCAGCCTGCGCCGACGCCGCTCGCATTTATCGGCTCCCGCTCGTGGGTGCAGTACGAGCCGAAGGGCGTTTGCCTGATTATTTCTCCCTGGAATTATCCTTTCAATTTGAGTTTCGTGCCGCTCGTCTCGGCAATTGCGGCGGGGAATTGTGTGATTTTAAAGCCTTCCGAATTCACGCCGCACACCTCGGCGGTGATGAAAAAAATCCTGGCGGAAGTCTTCGAGGAAAACGAAGTGGCGGTCGTGGAGGGCGACGCCGAGGTCTCGCAGGCATTGCTCGAACTGCCTTTCAACCACATTTTTTTCACCGGCTCGCCTGCCGTCGGCAAAATCGTGATGGCGGCTGCGGCGAAAAATCTGACCTCGGTCACGCTCGAATTGGGCGGCAAGTCGCCGACGGTAATTGACGAAACAGCCAACATCCAAACGGCAGCCAAGCGCATCGCTTTCACCAAATTTTTCAACTGCGGTCAGACTTGCACCGCTCCCGACTACGTGCTGGTGCAGGAAAACAAGCGGCAGGAATTTTTGGACAGCCTGCGCTCGGAGTTGGAAAATTTTTTCCAATCCTCGCCCGATACTTCCGCTTCGTTTGCCCGCATCGTAAACGCCCGCCACTTTGGGCGGGTGCGCCAAGTGCTGGAAGAAGCGGTAGAAAGCGGCGCAAAAATCGTGGCCGGAGGAGCGGTGGATGAGCGGGAAAATTTCATCGCCCCGACCGTTTTGGAAAATGTGCCGGGCGACACAAGGCTGATGCAGGAGGAAATTTTCGCCCCGCTGTTGCCAGTGCAAACGTTCAAAACCTTGCAAGAAGCCATCGCCTTCATCAACTCGAAAGACCGCCCGCTGACGATGAATATTTTCAGCCGCAGCCGCCGAAACATCCGCCTGCTGCTGCGGGAAACGAGAGCCGGCTCGACGACGATTAACCATTCGAGCATGCACTTTTACAACCACGATTTGCCTTTCGGCGGGGTGGGCACGAGCGGCATGGGCAACTCGCACGGATGGTTTGGCTTCGCCGAATTTTGCAATGCGAGGGCGGTTTACAAGCAGGTTTTGCCGTCGGCTTTCGATTGGCTGACGCCTCCGTACACGAGGTGGAAGGAGAAGCTGTTGGAGTTGGTAATCAAGTGGTTGTAAGCTTCCAAAGTAGTGCGCTTGGAATAATTTTTCCCAGTATTCACCGGCAGTTACCTGAAAAGAAAAAGCCCTGTCCCGATTGTTCGAGACAGGGCTTTTCAATTGTAAGTGCCGAAAGAGGGACTCGAACCCTCACGCCCGTGAAGACACACGCCCCTGAAACGTGCGCGTCTACCAATTCCGCCATTTCGGCTTTTAGAGGGTGAGAGCGTGAGAAGGTGAGAGGAGTGAGAGTTGCTAAACTCTCACTCCTCTCACTTTCTTACTCTCTAACTCTCTCACCTTCTTTTCCGTGCCGAAGGCGGGACTCGAACCCGCACGAGGTTGCCCTCACTGGATTTTGAGTCCAGCGCGTCTACCAGTTCCACCACTTCGGCGGCAGGAGAGATTTGGAAATTGAAAAAAATTAAGCGATTGAATTTCAAGCACTTGCTTTCAACTATTTCAATTTCCAGATTTCAATTTCGCTCAGGCTTTTCCTGAAGCGGGCGCAAATCTATCCAAATTCTGAAAAAAGCGAAGGAGGTACCTTTTTTTGAAAAAATAATCCCGGACGGCGGTTAGTTCCTCGTTGGTGGCGGTTTCATGGCGGTAATTTTCGAGGGTCGGGCGGATGGTTTCGAGCAGCTCAGTTTCCATGTTTTGCACGTTTTTCCGGGCATTTTCAAAAACCACCGGGTCGAAATCGAACTCCAATTCCATCAGCGCCTCGTTCACATCCATCATTTCAACAAGGAAATCTTGCGGGATTTGGTTTTTGCCTTCCTCCGCAAAAATCCCTTTCAATTGCAGGATGTATTCCATCCGCTTGTCGAAGTCAGACAAGGTGCGGTAAGCCTGGTTGTTGAGCGTGGAAAGCTCCAGGATTTCCGATTGTTTTTCGGGGCTGTCCAGCGTGAAAAAGTCGGGATGGAAACGCTTGCTGTTTTGGTAGAAGCGGCGTTTTAAATCTTCTTCGTCGAGGAAAAAGGAAACGGGCAGGTTGAAAAAATCGAAGTAATTCATGGCTGGATGGTTAGATGGTTAAATGGCTGAATGGCTGCAAAGCCATTCAGCCATTTAACAATTCAGCCATTAAAACAATCGCCGAATATCATTGCCCAAGGCAAAAACCATGATGCCAATCAGGATGACAAAGCCCACCATCGTTGAATATTCCATCACCTTGTCGCTCGGCTTTTTGCCGGTGACGGCTTCCCAAAGCAGGAAGACCACGTGCCCGCCGTCGAGCGCAGGGATGGGCAACAGGTTGATGAAAGCAAGCACCAGCGACAAAATCGCCGTCATTTGCCAGAACCGTTCCCAGTCCCAAGTGCTCGGATACATCGAACCGATGGTGATGAAGCTGCCCAGGCTGTCGGTCGCCTTGATTTCGCCGCTGAACATTTTGCCGAAGGCGGTCACCTGGTCACCCAGGAATTTCCAGCCTTTGGCGATGCCGAGCGGGAAACTTTGAAGAAAACCATAAGTGATGGTTTCTGTCGGCAAACCTTCGTAACCAGCGCCGATTTTGCCGCTGGCGTCGGTCATGACGGTGAAATCCATGGTGTCTTTGGCTTGCGTAGTGGAATCGGTGCGAATGGCGGTGACTTTGATTTCCTTCTCTTTTTGCGGGTTTTTGGTCACCTCCTCCACAAAGTCGTTGAAAAACGGGGTCGGCTTGCCGTTCAGCGCAATGATTTGGTCGCCCTTGCGAATACCGGCAGCTTCAGCGGGGCTTTTTTTCGGAAATTCATCCACTACAAAAGGCACGAGCGGTGCGAACAAGTAATAGTCCTTGTTCTCGTATTTCGACAGCGCAGCGGCGATTTTTTTGCTGACGGGTAAGGTCATGTTTTCCCCGTTGCGGTAAATTTCAATGGTCTTGGCGTCGTGGATGATAATTTCGTTGCGAACTAAGTTGGGGTTGTAATAAACCAAAGTCGTGTCACCGACCGCCAGCACTTTATCGCCCCGTTGGATGCCCATCTGCATCCCCAACGTGTCAGGCTGGACGCCATAAATCGCATTTCTCGTCGGTAGCCACTCGTCGCCCCACGTCCACAAAATCATAGCGAAAATGAAAAAGCCGAGCAAGAAATTGACCGTCACGCCGCCGAGCATGATGATGAGGCGTTGCCAGGCTGGTTTCGAGCGAAACTCCCAGGGTTTGGGCGGCTCCTTCATTTGCTCGGTGTCGAAACTTTCGTCAATCATGCCTGCTATCTTGACGTAGCCGCCGAGCGGCAGCCAGCCAATGCCGTATTCCGTCTCTCCGATTTTCTTTTTGAACACGCTGAACCAGGGGTCGAAAAACAAGTAGAACTTCTCCACTTTCGTCTTGAACCACTTGGCAGGCAGAAAATGCCCCATTTCGTGAAGGACGATTAAAATGGAAAGGCTGAGTACCAATTGCCCTGCCTTGACAAGAATTTCCATGCAATAAAATTTAGGGTTGAGAAGGTTGAGGAGGTTTAGATGGTTTAGCCTAAACCATCTAAACCTCCTCAACTTTCACAACCTCAAAAAACGAGGCGCAAAAGTAAACGGAATTGCTTTGCAGCCTTTTCTTTTCGTCCCGCAAGAACGTGTTGCAGGTCTAAAAGTTGGATGGCTGAATGGCTAAATGGTTGAATGGCTGTCCAGCCATTCAGCCATTTAACCATTCAACCATCCAACTACTTTTGCCCCATGAATTTGTTCTTCACCACCGACATCCGGGGCGATTTCGCCTGGTTTTCCGAAGAGGAAAGCAGGCACGTTTTGCAGGTTTTGCGAAAAATGGAAGGCGACCCGGTGCAGTTCGTGGATGGAAAAGGTGGCTTTTTCACCGGCATCATTCACGAAGTGGGCAAGCGCCATTTTACTGCGAAAATCAACTCCGCCCAGTTGGAATTTGGCAAGCGAAACTTCCGCCTGCACCTCGCTGTCGCCCCGGTGAAAAATGCCGAACGTTTCGAGTGGTTTCTTGAAAAAGCCACCGAAATAGGCGTTGACCAAATCACTCCCCTGCGTTGCGAGCACTCCGAACGCACCCACCTGCGCCTCGACCGGCTGGAAAAAATCGTTCTCGCCGCCACCAAACAATCTCTCCGAGCCTACCTGCCCAAACTGGACGAAATGACTGACTTCGAGCATTTTGTAAAAAATTCCGGCTCCACCTCAGTCACCAATCCCCAATCCCCAATCCCCAATCACTTCATCGCCCATTGTCAGAAGACGGAATTGCCGCACCTGAAAAACCTTTGCCCGGCAGGGCAGAACGTGCTCATCCTCATTGGGCCCGAAGGCGATTTCTCCCCGGCGGAAATTGACTTGGCGGAGCGTCATGGCTTCGTCAGCGTCAGCCTCGGAAAGGCTCGCCTGCGCACCGAAACGGCAGGCGTAGTTGCTTGCCACTTGGCAAATCTGGCGAATGAATTTTAAGACACGACCGAGGCTATCTTCAAGATTTCAGAAATCTGCACACTTCGCTCGGTTCAGCTTTGCCTTTTTACTTTTGCCGCCGAACTCAAGAGGGTGAGAGAGGTGAGAGGGTGAGAGATTCTCACGCTCTCACCTCTCTCACTCCTCTCACCCTCTCACTTCGCAGGGCATGAAAATCATTTGCATCGGTCGCAACTACGCTGAGCACGCCAAGGAATTAAACAACCCCGTCCCCGCCAAGCCGGTGGTTTTTATGAAACCTTCCACCGCCCTCCTGGTCAACGACAAGCCATTTTACTACCCTGATTTCACGAAAGAACTGCACCACGAAGTGGAAATCGTGCTAAAAATTAGCAAGAATGGCAAAGCCATCCAGCCGGAATTTGCCGCCGGGTATTTCGAAGAAATCGCCCTCGGCATTGACTTCACCGCCCGTGACGTGCAGGACGAATTGAAGAAAAAAGGGCATCCATGGGAAATCGCCAAAGCCTTCGACAACTCGGCGGTGGTCGGCAAATTTTTCCCGGTAGAAAAGCTGAACCGGGACAGCATCGAGTTTCAACTGAAAAAAAACGGCGAGGTCGTCCAGCACGGCAACAGCCGGGACATGATTTTCACTTTCGAGCAACTCATCGTCCACGTTTCGCAGTATTTCAAGCTACTGCAAGGCGACTTGATTTTCACCGGAACGCCCGCTGGCGTTGGCGCTGTCCAAATCGGCGACCGGCTCGAAGGCTTCATTTTTACGAAGGAGGGCAAGGCAGAACAAGCCTTTGAGTGCCAAGTGAAGTGACGGGTGACTGGTGATTAGTGACTGGGGATTGGGCAGCCCAATCACCAGACACTAATCAC
>CAZHLB010000462.1:0-5766 GCA_964533005.1 uncultured Saprospiraceae bacterium | reverse complement strand
CCGATATTTTCGCTGCCCGGCTCTTTGAAACGCAGAGGCGAGAGGTCGAGGAGGGCAGCCTTTGTGCGGTCAGCAGTTGAAGTGCTGACCGCACTGGACGCTTGCAAAAACTCCACTTTTCCAACCATTTCGTTGACCGTACGGAAACCCAATTCCGCCATGATTTCCCGCAGGTCTTGCGCCAGGAAGGTGAAGAAATTGACGAGGTATTGCGGGTCGGCGTCGAAGCGTTTGCGCAGTTCCGGGTCTTGTGTGGCGATGCCGACGGGGCAAGTATTCAGGTGGCATTTTCGCATCATGATGCAGCCTTGGACGACGAGTGCGGCGGTTGCGACGCCCCATTCTTCCGCACCCAAAAGCGTTGCGATGACAAGGTCTCGCCCGGTGCGGATTTGCCCGTCCACCTGCAACACGACCCGGTCACGCAGCTTGTTTCTGACCAAAGTTTGGTGCGCCTCGGCGATGCCCAATTCCCACGGCAACCCTGCGTGGCGGATGCTCGTGAGCGGCGAAGCGCCAGTGCCGCCGTCGTGCCCGGCAATCAAAATCACGTCGGCATGGGCTTTGGCGACGCCGGAAGCGATGACGCCGACGCCTGCTTTCGACACCAATTTCACGCTGATGCGGGCGTCCCGGTTGGCGTTTTTCAGGTCGAAAATCAGTTGCGCCAGGTCTTCGATGCTGTAAATATCGTGGTGCGGCGGCGGTGAAATCAGCCCGACGCCAGGCGTGGAGTGGCGCACACGGGCAATCCATTCGTCCACTTTGTGCCCCGGAAGTTGGCCGCCCTCGCCGGGTTTTGCGCCTTGCGCCATTTTGATTTGCAGCTCGGCGGCGTTGGTCAAGTAGTGGCTCGTGACGCCGAAACGACCGGAGGCTACCTGCTTGATGGCGCTACGTTCCCAATCGCCGTTGGGTTTTCGCTCGAAACGAGCGGGGTCTTCGCCGCCTTCGCCGCAGTTGCTTTTTGCGCCGATGCGGTTCATGGCGATGGCAAGGGTGGAGTGCGCTTCGTGCGAAATGCTGCCGAAAGACATGGCGCCGCTGGCGAAACGTTTCAGGATATTTTCCACTGGCTCCACTTCGTCGAGCGGGACGGGGTTGCCTTTTTTGAATTTCAGCAGGCTGCGCAGCGCCACCGCTTGCTCGTCCTCCCGGTTCATCAGCGCCGCATATTTTTTGTAGGCGGCGTAGTCGTTGCGCCGGGTCGAAAATTGAAGCAGGTGGATGGACTGCGGGTTGAGGTTGTGTGTCTCGCCGTCTTGCCGCCAACTGAAAACCCCTCCGGGAGGGATGAGGGGTGAGGGACGAGGGATGAGTTGGGACGGCTGGCGGCGCTGGATTTCGGCGGCGAGGTCGTCGAAGCCTAAGCCTTCGATGCGGCTGATTGTGCCGGGAAAGCAATTTTCAACGACCTCGAAATTCAAGCCGAGCGCCTCGAAAATCTGAGAGCCGTGATAGGATTGCAGCGTGGAGACGCCGTTTTTGGACATGATTTTCAGCAAGCCTTTTTGGATGGCTTTGCTGAAATTTTTTTGTGCCGCCGAACTCCAGTTCGGCGGTGGGGCGTCCGCCAAACTGGAGTTTGGCGACACGGATGCCAGTGCCAGCCAAGGATGCACCGCATTCGCTCCGAAGCCAATCAACGCTGCGAAATGATGCGTTTCCCAGGCGTCGCCTGCTTCAACCAGCAAGGAAGTTTTCACCCGTAAACCTGCATGAATCAAGTGGTGATGAATCGCTCCCGTTGCCAGCAAAGTTGGGATTGGAAGTTTGCCGCTCGTCCAAGTATCGGATACCTTCCAGGTATCCGATACGTGAGGTTTATCGCTGAGAATCAAAATGTTAACTCCTTCCTTCACCAACTCCTCCGCCTGCCTGCAAAGTTTTTCAATCGCATTTCGCAGCCTGCCGGGCTTGCCGTCGGCTTTGAATCGCAAGTCGAGCGTGGCACTTCGGTAGAGCGGGTGCCAGATGTTTTTGATTTTCAAAAAATCCTCCTCGTTCAGCACCGGCTGTTCGAGGCGGATGAAACGGGCATGCTCCAACCCGATGGACAGGAAATTGCCGCCGTTACCCAATTTGCTCGCCAGCGACATGACCATCCGCTCCCGAATCGGGTCAATCGGCGGGTTGGTCACCTGGGCGAAAAGTTGCTTGAAGTAGTTGGCGAGGTGCTGCGGTTTGCTCGAAAGGGCAGCCAGTGGCGTGTCGGTGCCCATCGAGCCGACAGGTTCTTCGCCGGTTTTTGCCATCGGCTCCAAAATCACTTTCAAATCTTCCCTGGTGTAACCAAAAAGTTGTTGGCAGCGCAGCAATTCTTCGCCCGAAAGTGGCGCAGGCATTGGCTCGGCAGAGGGTGAAAGGTCATCCAATCGCAGGCGGTATTTGTCGAGCCAATCCCGGTAGGGCAGGCGTTTGCAGATGATATTTTTGACCTCCTCGTCGCCGATGATACGCTGCATATCGAGGTCGGCGACGAGCATTTTGCCTGGTTGGAGCCTGCCTTTCATCACGATTTTTCCCGGTTCGACCGGCAATGCGCCTGCTTCGCTGGCGAGGATGAGAACGTTGTCATTGGTCAGGCAGTAGCGGCTTGGGCGCAGCCCGTTTCGGTCGAGGGTTGCGCCGACGAGGATGCCGTTAGTGAAAACCAGCGAGGCGGGGCCATCCCAGGGTTCGAGCAGGTTTTCGTGGTATTCGTAGAAGGCTTTTTTGAAATCGGGCATTTGCTCGTCGTGCTCCCAGGCTTCGGGAATCATCATCATCATCGAATGAGGGAGGCTGCGACCGCCCATCACCATCATTTCCAGCACGTTGTCAAAATAGGCGCTGTCGCTTTGCCCTTCCGGGCAGACGGGCTTGAGTTGGCTCAGTTCCTCCGTTGAAAAATGCTCGCTGTCGAGGTTGTTTTCCCTTGATTTCCACCAGTTTAGGTTGCCCGTGAGGGTGTTGATTTCGCCGTTGTGGGCGATGTATCGAAAGGGTTGCGCCAGCTTCCACTTGGGAAAAGTGTTCGTGGAAAAGCGGGAATGGATGAGGGCGATGGCGGAGGTCAGGCGCTTGTCTTGCAGGTCGGGGAAGTAGGTTGGCAGTTGCCAGGTGGTGAGTTGCCCTTTATAGACGATGGTTTTGTAGGAGAGGGAGGCGAAATAAAACAGGTCTCGTAGCTCCTCTGGCAGGTGGCGGTGGACTTCACGGGTGGCAAAATTGCGCAGGACGAAGAGCTTGCGCTCCAAGTCCAGCTTGGTCAAACCCTCCGTGTGGCGCACAAAAATCTGCACCATATCTGGCTCGGTCGCAAGAGCCGAAGCGCCCAAACCGGCAGGCTCGACTGGCACGGGGCGGTAGCCGACGAGCCTGAAATTCAACCAGTTGAGGCAATCACTGAGGGCGGAAAGGCAGCGGTCTTTCCAGTTCTTATCCTTTGGCAAAAAGAGCATTCCCACACCGTAGCTGCCAAATTCGGGCAGCAGGAAGCCGTGCCGTTTTGCTTCTTCCTCGAAAAATTGATGAGGCGTTTGAATCAGGATGCCTGCCCCGTCGCCGGTGTTTGGCTCGCAGCCGCAGGCGCCCCGATGCTCCATGTTTTGCAGCATGAGCAGGGCGTCGGCGACCAGCTTGTGCGTGGCGACGCCGTCGAGGTTGGCGATGAGACCGGTGCCGCAACTGTCGCTTTCCATTTCGGGCACGTAAAGCCCTGCCCGATGGAGGTTATTTGCTTGCATCATTTTGTTGAAAAGGTCGCTTTGGTCAGGCTGGAAAATTTGAAACTACGGGTGGTCAGAGCGAGCGAATTGGGTTGGCGAAATTTGAAAAGGGCAACTGGCGGAACTTCAAAATGATTGCCGGTAAGCGGCAAAAGAAGGGAAGTTAAGTTTCAGATTCAAGGCAGGAGACTTAAAAGGGAGGGACAAGTTTGGCTGAGATTACGGGCTTCAAATGGTTTGGAGAGTTGGTGACTTGGCGATTTGGCTGGCAGCTCAGAACACTTCCGACGCTTAAAGCTGTTATTTGCCGTTGAAGGGAATTGCCAAAATCCTGTACGTTTGTTCAAAATCTACTGCCATGATTGTCAATCCAAGAGTTCAAGCCATCACCGAACTGGTCAACAGATTGACCGAAGAAGACCAGGAAAAACTATTTCGTGAACTGAAAAAACAAGTCTTGCTTGCCCAAGCCAGACAATTGGATGCTTCCGTCAAACCCAACCGAATTTCCATGGATGAAATCGTAGCCATCGTGCGGGAGGTTCGGCAAACTCGCCCTCCTATTCATGCCGTCGCTTGAAATTGTCTTCGATGTATTTTTCTAAATCACGGCTGCATGAATCCCAGCGCATCCGGATGTGGGTAGCGCCCTTGTTCAATCAGCCAACGGCGCTCAAGAACCCGGTCGGTAGAATTGAACCCAAGCACTTTGACGGTAGCTTCACCGATGTCCGTTTTTGGCAAAATCAAACCGTTTTTCAGTTCAAAATGCTCCCACCATTTGTCTTTGCGAGGATTGAAAAGGCGAGCAAAATCACCGCTCATTAAGATGGTTCCCAGGTCGGCGCCTTTGTCTCGATTGCAAATCAAACAGGCTTGCGCCATGTTGTCGGGATGGTGAGCGCCACCGTGTTTGAGGCTGATGATGTGGTCAACCGGGCAAGTCCAGGCAGTGTCGTCGGCGTGGATGAGGCAGTATTCGCAAAGGTAGAAGGCTCGCTCCGCAATCAACTTGCGCCAGGCATCGGAAATGTGGCGGCTCATGCGGCTTTGAGCATTTTTTGGCGGGCACGAATTTTTGCCAGCCGGATGACGTGTTCCATAACCATAAAATGGTCAAGCTCCGATTTTTCGTCAGGTGAAATATCGCCTGCTTTTTCTTTGAAAAGCAATTCCTCCACCCGGCGCACGGTCGCTGTTTTTGGCTTGAATTCAACAATCAACGCAGGATTGGTATTCGCCAGCAAGAGGTCTATAAAATCATCGTAGGCTCTTGAATCTTTCATGGCTGAAAAATTTTCTTCCAAAAGTAGAAAAAACGTGGTTCCAAATCTATTCGGAATCCAACTTGAAATCTCGCTTCCCCCCCGTCTTCTCCACCAGCCTCGTCTCCTTAATTATTATATCGTGTGAAAACGCCTTGCACATGTCGTAAATCGTGAGCGCCGCAATGCTTGCGCCGGTGAGGGCTTCCATTTCCACGCCGGTTTTGGCGGTGATGCTGGCGGTGCATTCGACGACAACTTCCCGGCGGTCGTTCAGCCAGATTTTGACCGAGCAATTTTCCAAGCCGAGCGGGTGGCAGAGCGGAATGAGTTCGCCGGTGCGTTTGGCAGCCATGATGCCGGCGAGGATGGCGGTTTGAAAAACAGCCCCTTTTTTGGTGCGGATGTCGCCGCTGTCGAAGTGCCGCAAGATTTCCTCGCCGAGCAGGACGATGCTGCGGGCGGTGGCGGTGCGGTGGGTGATTTTTTTCTCGGAAACGTTCACCATCGTTGGGTTTCCGGCGGCGTCGAGGTGGGTGAATTGGTCTGCCATTGACTTTCTTTTTTGATGACAAGGCTACAAAGTTTCTTCAAAATACGACTTGCTTTGCGGCGAGTCCTCCTTCGCAGAAGAGGATGTTTGAGGCTGTTTCAGATATCCTTGCCTGTTTCCAAGTCTCCAAGTCGCTTTAGTCATCTTCGCAGAAGACCTACGAAGTCTGACTGCGTCTGCAAGTCTGCATATCTGCACGTCTGCAAGTCGTTTTTGTCATCTTCGAAGAAGACCTACG
>CAZHLB010000461.1:0-5770 GCA_964533005.1 uncultured Saprospiraceae bacterium | reverse complement strand
TTCTGCTCAACTACTTAGCTCCTTAGCGCCCTTTGCGGGAAAAACCACCCCGCCAAATAGCTCGCTTCAAGACAAAATGGACATCAATAAGAATAAAAACGAAGACACCCTCAAGCTGCTCGTCTCGAAAATGCAGCACCGCCTCATCAAAATCCGCCTGGGCGGCGGCACGAAAAAGATTGAAAAAATCCTCGCCGAAGGCAGGTTGACTGCACGGGAACGAGTGACCACACTTGTTGACCCCGGCACGGACTGGCTCGAAATCGGCGCTTTTGCAGGTTTTGAAATGTACGAAGAGCATGGCGGCTGCCCGGCGGGAGGCGTCATCGTTGCTTTGGGAAGGGTTTCCGGCAGGCTTTGCGTCATTGTCGCCAACGACGCCACCGTGAAGGCGGGCGCTTGGTTTCCCATCACTGGCAAGAAAAATCTCCGGGCACAAGAGATTGCCATGGAGAATCACATTCCCATCATTTATTTGGTGGACAGCGCAGGCGTGTACCTGCCGATGCAGGATGAAATCTTCCCAGACAAGGAGCATTTCGGGCGCATTTTTCGGAACAATGCCAAGATGTCAGCAGCAGGCATACCGCAGATTGCAGCCATCATGGGCAGTTGCGTGGCAGGCGGCGCATACTTGCCCATCATGTCCGACGAGGCGCTCATCGTGGAGGGCAGCGGCAGCATTTTTTTGGCGGGTCCCTACTTGGTCAAAGCTGCCATCGGCGAAGACGTGGACAAGGAAACCCTCGGCGGGGCGAAGACGCAAACCGAAATTTCCGGCATCTGCGACTACAAAGCGAAAGACGACCAGGAATGTCTGGAAATCATTCGCCGCCTCGTCAGTAAAATTGGCGAACCAACGAAGGCAGGTTTCGACCGAAGCACACCCAAGCCGCCAAAGGAAAAACCGGAGGAAATTTACCAAGTCCTGCCGCACGACATGTCCCGCCCCTACGACATGGTTGACCTTTTGAAGCGCCTGGTGGATGACTCGGAACTGACTTTTTACAAAAAAGACTACGGCAAAACCATCCTCTGCGCCTACGCTCGCATTGACGGCTGGGCAGTCGGAATCGTGGCGAACAATCGCCAGGTGACCAAAAATGCCAAAGGCGAAATGCAATTCGGCGGCGTGATTTATTCAGATTCCGCAGACAAGGCGACCCGGTTCATTTTGAATTGCAACCAGAAAAAAATCCCCCTGATTTTCCTGCACGACGTCACCGGCTTCATGGTTGGCAGCCGCTCGGAGCATGGCGGCATCATCAAAGACGGTGCTAAAATGGTGAATGCCGTTGCCAACTCTACCGTGCCCAAATTCAGCGTCGTGGTTGGAAATTCTTACGGCGCAGGCAACTATGCCATGTGCGGAAAGGCTTACGACCCTCGTTTGATTGTCGCCTACCCCACCGCAAAAATTGCCGTGATGGGCGGGGCTCAGGCTGCTAAAACTTTGATGCAAATCCAGGTGGCGACGATGAAAGCGAAGGGACAAGAGCTTGCGCCAGAAGAAGAAAAGAAGCTGTTCGAAGCCATCAAAAACCGCTACGACCAGCAAACAACACCTTATTATGCTGCCGCCCGGCTTTGGGTGGACGCCATCATTGACCCGATGGAAACCCGGCAGTGGATTTCAACCGGCATCGAAATGGCGAATCATGCGCCGGTGGTTAAATTCAATGTCGGCGTTATTCAGGTGTCAAAAAACTGGTGTCGCCAAACTCTAGTTTGGCGATTGCCTCGCCGCCAAACTGGAGTTTGGCGGCACTGAGGCTTCACCTAAAAACCGATATGAGACAAAAATTCAAATCAACCATGAAAGAAGGCTTCAAAAAATGGTTCAAACGGGTCGGTGTCGCCGGGCTGATTTTTTTCACGGTGAAGGGGCTCATTTGGCTCGTCGTCATCATTTGGGCGGGGAAATGTGCCATGGAATGAGCGTCTTGGACAAGCGGTTGAACAGGTTTATCTTGCCAAAAAATTAAAGCCATGATACTTGTAGCTGAAAAAAAAGAAACAAAAATTCCACCCAGGTACGACTTGATTTTCGAGGTGCTGAATGGGAAATCATTCTACCGCAAAGGCTATCGGGACGTGCTGCGAGGAACAAAAACTATCGAGGAAATCATGCCATGCAGTTCACTTCAATGGATAGTCGTTGACTATTTACTTGGTTTTATTTACAGCTTTATTGACAGGAGCAAATATTGGATTGCCACCAACGAAGCAGGTTTGCACCTTGAAAAAAATGACAACACCGGCAACGACATTGCCATATACAGCAAGAAAGTGTTGACTCCTGACAAAATTTCCGTGCATTACGCAGACGTGCCGCCGAAAATCATCATCGAAGTTGACATCAAAGTTGACCTGGAAAAGATGACGGTCGCCGACTACATCGAAATGCGCACGGGAAAATTCCTCGATTTTGGCGTGGAAAAAGTGATTTGGATATTGACCAAAAGCCAAATTATAGTGGTCGGCAGACAAGGTGAAGAATTGAAAATCACACGTTGGAACGAAGACATCGAAATCATGGACGGGCACACTTTCAACGTCCGGCAATATTTGAAATCGGAAGGCATTCCATTCACCGAAAAGGAAGGCTAAACCATTGGGCTCGACACTCTACTTTTAGCCAAAAAATTTAGGGAAACATCGTCAAGTTAATCAAAATGAAAAAAGCTTATTCGCCGCTATTTTAATCCTCATGCAAAAATTTACTCGTCGCACTTTTCTCCAGCAATTCAGCGCAGGCGCTGCCGCAACTGTACTTTTTCCGGAGGCATTGTTTGCTCAAGATTTCAGAAAAAAAAGCCTTCCCCGCAGTTCGCCGGAAGCGCAAGGCATTGCCTCGAATGCCATCCTTTCTTTCCTCGAAGCGGCGGCAAAAAACAACCATGAGTTCCATAGTTTCATGCTCGTCCGGCACGGATACGTCGTGGCGGAGGGTTGGTGGCAGCCTTACCAAGCTGACGTTGGGCAACTGCTTTATTCATTGAGCAAGAGCTTCACTTCGACGGCAATTGGTTTTGCAGTTACCGAGGGACGGTTGAGCGTTGGCGACAAAGTCGTGTCATTTTTTCCGAAAGAATTGCCTGCCAAAGTCAGCGAAAACCTTGCATCCATGCGGGTCAAGGACTTGCTCACCATGTCCGTCGGGCACGACCACGACACGACTTGGGATTTGTTGGGCGAGACGGATTGGATGAAAAAATTCCTCGCCGTGCCGACCGTCCACCAGCCGGGCAGCAAGTTTTTGTACGACAGCGCAGCGACCTACATGCTGTCTGCCATCCTTCAAAAATTGACGGGAAAAACGGTGCTCGAATACTTGAAACCCCGCCTTTTCAAGCCTCTCGGCATCGAAGGCGGCGAGTGGGAAACCGACCCGAAGGGCATTAATCTCGGCGGCTGGGGCTTGCGGTTGAAGACGGAAGACCTCGCCAAATTCGGGCAGCTTTACCTGCAAAAAGGCAATTGGCGGGGCAAACAAATCCTGCCGGAAAGCTGGGTTGCCGAAGCCACCTCTTTCAAAATTGACAACCACAATCCGGATTGGGCGCCAAACAAAGAGCGCAGCGACTGGTCGCAAGGCTACTGCTACCAATTTTGGCGCTGCCGCCACAATGCCTATCGGGGAGACGGGGCTTTCGGTCAATATTGCCTTGTGATGCCTGAGCAAGACGCCGTGGTTATCATCACGAGCGAGACGAAGGATTTGCAGGGCGAGTTGGATTTGGTGTACGAGCATCTGCTTCCCGCCATGAAAACGCAGCCGTTGCCTGCCGATACTTCGGCGCAGGCGGCGCTGAAAAATTACTTTCAACACGCAGAAATTCAACCACTTGCGAGGTTACTTCTTTCCCCGGTGGCGGAAAAAATTTCAGACAAATCATTCCAGGTTGCAGCGAATAGCCTGAATGTGCAGTCGGTCTCGTTCACTTTCCAACCTGGCGAATGCTTGTTCAATTTGAAAGATGACAAAGGCGACCACCGCATCGTTTGCGGCTTCGGGAAATGGGTGACTGGAAAAACGGACATGCCTGGGACGCCTCCGCAATTGTTTCCGCTTGCGCACAATCGTCCTTCCGCAGTTGCAGGCAGCGCCGCCTGGCTCGACGAACAGACGCTTCAAATGCGCTGGCAATATTTTGACACGCCGAATCACGACTTGGTGACTTGCCGCTTCGACGACAAAGGGGTGCAGGTGGAGTTTATGAATAGCATTACCGCCATGATTCCCGACCTGAAGGAGCGGCGCCCCTTGCTGAAAAGTTTGAATTAGGATGTGAAGGATGAGAAAGGATATTAAGGATTGCGACGGGCGTCCCAATCATTAATATCCTTTCTCATCCTTCACATCCTAATTCAAAAATCTCCAGCCTAAACTGTTTCATCTTCACAAGGTCTGACCTTATCTACTCGGCAAAACCATCTTGCCGCTTACCCGTTTTTTTGCGACCTGTTCCCGAAGGAGTGGTTTGGTGATTTGGCTCACCAATTCACCAAAACGCTCCTGGCGAACTTTCACCCGCTTGTAAAAATCCAGATTATGAAGACTCCTTCCATGCTTTGTTTCCCCAGAATCATTCTCGCAGCTTTATTCCTGACCGTTTTTTCCAACCTCCTGTTTGCCCAGCAACCGCAAGGCGGCGGCAGGGGCAATTGGGGCAACGGCGGTCAAATGAACGTCGGTCGTTTTTACGGCAAAGTCGTTGACGAAAAAGGCAAGGGCGTCGGCTACGCAACGGTTGCGCTCTACGGAATGCGCTTCGACACGACGAGCCGCAAGCTGAAAGAGGTGCTGCTTTCCGGTCAAATCACGGAGGAAAACGGCGACTTCAGCCTGGAAAACCTGCCCGTAATGGGTGATTTCACACTCAAAGTGTCCTTCGTCGGCTACGGCGAGGTGGATAAAAAAGTGACGTTTGGCATTCCTGCGCCAACGCCTGGCGGCGGCAGACCCGGTGGCAACCGCCCGCCGGGTGCAAACCAACAACCCGGTGGAAATCAGCCCAGTACGCCTTCGGCTGGAGGCGGCGGCAATTTCGACCCTTCCAAATTCGACGTTGATTTGGGCAACATTCCCCTCGTCGCTTCGCCGGAAACTTTGCAAACAGTCACGATTACCGGCGAGTCTTCCAAAGTCACCCTGGCATTGGACAGAAAAGTTTACCGGGTGGACAAGGACGCCACCGCAGCAGGCGGCACGGCGGAAGATGCTTTGAAAAATGTACCCTCGCTCGCAGTTGACCTCGACGGCAACCTGACCCTCCGCACTGCCGCTCCGCAACTCTTCGTGGATGGTCGCCCGACCACACTTTCGCTCGACCAAATTCCGGCAGATGCCATTGAAACAGTGGAAGTTATCACCAACCCATCCGCCAAATACGACGCCAGCGGCGGGCAGGCAGGCATCGTCAATATCGTGCTGAAAAAAGACCGGCGCATCGGCTACAACGGCAACGTGCGGGCAGGCATGGACACCCGTGCAGGCGCAAATTTCGGCGGCGACCTCAATGCCAGAGACGGCAAGGTGAATGCGTTCATCGGCTTGAACCTCAACCGCCGGCATAGCTTTTCCGACTCGCAAACGGAGCGTTTGTTTTTTACCGACACCACTTCAAACACTACTTTGCAAACCTCTGAAAATGAGATGAATGGCTACTTCGCCAATGCCAGGGCTGGCTTGGATTGGTTCATGGACAATCGAAACACGCTGACTTTTTCCGGCAACTTCACGAGGGGGCATTTCAACCCGGAGGAC
>CAZHLB010000460.1:0-5772 GCA_964533005.1 uncultured Saprospiraceae bacterium | reverse complement strand
CTCAAATCGCCGACCCAGGGAGCGGGCCCATAGTGATGACCCGTCGCCATGATGTGGTGCAAACCGAGCGGGGTCATGTATTCGACGCAGGTTTCGTGGCTGGCAAGCATCATGGTTTTCACGGTTTGCACAAAATTTTCATCGTTGGAAAAAGTCATGCGCAGCCATTCTTCGGCAATTTGATTGGCTTCCAAACCAGCGTCCCACGCCAGCCTGCCGAAGGCGTACCAGTTGGCTTGTCCGAAATGATAGCCCGTCCAGTTGCGGTCGTTGCCGATGTTGGAGACGCCGGCGATGCCGGATTTGAGGTATGAGGTATGAGGTATGAGGTATGAGGAGCGCAAGACTTTTGCAACGGTCGAGCCAGGGCCTTCGGAGTAGGTGTCTGCATCCAAAACCTCCTTCCACATCGGGGCGAGGAAAACGAGGTGCGTGCCTTGCCCCAAGTACTCCTGCGTGATTTGAAACTCCATCATCAGCGGCGTTTTGGGCATCGCCCCAAAAAGCGGGTGGAACGGCTCGCGGGGCTGGAAGTCAATCGCCCCGTTTTTCACCTGAATCATCACGTTTTCACGGAAACTGCCGTCCCTCGGCACAAACTCCGCGTAAGCCTGTTTGTGCCGGTCTGTTGCGTCCTCGGCGCTATAAACAAATGCCCGCCACATTACGATGCCGCCGTGCGGGGCGAGGGCGTCGGCGAGCAGGTTTGCGCCGTCGGCGTGGGTGCGATGGTAGGTTTGAGGACCCGGTTGCCCTTCCGAATTTGCCTTCACCACGAATCCGCCGAAGTCGGGAATGAGGCGGTAAATTTCATCCGCCTTGTCCTTCCACCACTGCTGCACGGCGGGGTCGAGCGGGTCGGCGGTTTGCATTTTGCCCAACTCGATGGGGGCGCTGAAACGTGCGGTGAGATAAACCCTGATGCCGTAGGGTCGAAACAGGTCGGCGAGCGCCTTCACTTTTTCGAGGTAATCGGTGCGCAGGATGAGGGCATTGGCATTGACGTTAGTCAGCACCGTTCCGTTGATGCCGATGGATGCGTTTGCGCGGGCGTAGTCGAGGTAGCGAGGGTCGAGGTAGTCGGGCAGCGTGTGCCAGTTCCAGATGGAAAACCCGGCGTAGCCTCTTTCGACCGTGCGGTCGAGGTTGTCCCAGTGATTGAGCAGGCGCAGGTTCAGTTTTGGAGCGCTTTCGACGGCGAGGTTTTCGATGTCCTGCTGCGTTTGCAAAAGGCGCAAAAAATGAAAGACGCCGTACAAAACGCCAACGTCTTCGTTGGCTGCGATGACGATGGCGTTTTTGGTGGAAATAATGGCAAAGCCTTCGCTGCCAGCGTTTTGCAGGTATTTTTCAATCTTTAGCGAGGCGATGAGCGGGGAGCCGGAAGGCGTTCCGGCGAGCAGCAAACCTTTTCCCTCACTTGATTTTGCCACCGGGATTTCTTCGCCGAGCAGACCGGTCAATCCCATTTTCAATTCTTTCGCCGCCGCTTCCAGGGTCGCTGAATTGCCTTGCACCAGCCAGTTTTTCAGGCTGTTTCGGTAAGATTTCAGCAAACTTTCATCCTTGATTTTGTCGTAGCGAAGCCAGAGGCGGTAGCCGTCTTCGGCAAGGGTGGTAGCCGTCAGGAACAAGGCTGCTAAGAGTGTCAGGAAGTGCTTTTTCATAAAATGAAAGGACAGGAAAGCCAGTCGTTTAAAATTACCGGCAAAGGTTGGCAAACTATGAAAATTGGAAAAATCAAACGATTGCGTCTTTCTGTGCAAACAACTTAACTATGTGCTGCCGATACTCTTCAATTCCTCCTGTTTTCAAAAAGCAAACACCGGCGCAGGAAACATTTCACGGCGTTTCGATAAAAACATTCGAGCAAGTATTCATCACTAAAATCAAGACTGCCATGCAAAAAAAACGCTGCCTCTTTTCGCTGATTGCTCTCTTTTTGCTCAACCAGGATTTCTGCGAAGCGCAGGAAATTTATTTTTCTCCAAACCCGGTTTTCAACGCCGTGTGCCCCAATACCAGCGTGACTTATGGCATTTACAATTACGCCCCTGCCTGCCATGAAATCAGTGTTTCAGGCGGCGCAATCATCCCTGACGCCAACCCCGACGACCACGAACTTACAATCAGTTGGTTCGACCAGGGCTTGCCGGGAAGCATTTCGGTCAGCCGCGACAGTTCCGCCGCCTGCGCCGGGGCAGCGCCAGGTAAAACTGTTGCCGTTCCTGTCAAAACGCTGGTCGGGGTTGCTCCGGCAATCCTGGGCCCAGACAGCGTGGCAGCGGGGTTTCAAGAATACCTCACTTTTAAAGCATCATTGAATTACCCGTTCCGGGGGTCTTTCGACCCAGACCCCTTCGAGGTAAAGACATTCGAGTGGACGGCGCCAGTCGCCTGGACAATTCTATCGGAGGAAACATGGGCGCCTTTACGCTTAAAAACAGATTTTGGAACGGGCGGAACGGTGACCGCCAAAGGTTTGAATACCTGCGAACTTGCTCTGAAAAGCGAAACGGCTTCTGCCGCCGTCAAACGGACGCTGTCAACGCCTTGCCCAGTTTTGACGGGAACGCAAATCGTGCTTTGTGGCGAACCCTGGCAGATTGATTTAATCGCTTCCCCTCAACCGTACTCCTATCAAGCCGACAGCCTGCATTGGTCGTGGTCGCTGCCCGAAGGCTGGTCGCTCGACAGTCTTTCCGATGCACGAATGGTCAGGGTCAATGCCGACGGGCAACATGGCGGCAGCGTGACGGCGACAGTGTCAGACTATGGCATTTCGGCTTCCTGCCCGCTGTCAATTCCGGTGGTGGTTGCCGCACCCGGAACGTGGGTAGTCGGCAGCCAAAATCTCTGCGAGGCGCAACCTTATTATCTAAGCAACCCGACGCTGCCGCAGGGCGCTTCGGCAAGTTGGCAAATCACGCCGCCAGACGCCCCGGTGACCAGTTTTAGTGGAACGGGCGCTAACGCGGTCGTCACGCCAACCACCCTGGCTCCATTTTACCCTGGCTCACACGCCAGCATCACTTTCACCGTGCAAGGTTGCGGGCTGACGGAATCTTTCCAGCGCACTTTTTTCGTGGGAAGCGCCGACATCTTCAATTTTAGAGTTGACGGGGTTCCCGGTCAAAACCGCGAGGTCTGCCCCGGCTGGCACAAGCTGGAAGCCGATGTTTTGAGCGGCGACGTTGACTCTTGCTTTTCATGGGTGTTGCCTGGAAATAATGGGACGCCACCAAACTTGCTGTACCATGTTGATTGCTCGTCGGCTTACGTCTATGTCCAGCCAACTGACAAATCGCCCCTGACCGTCGGCGCCATTTACTGGAGCGGCTGCAAGCCCTACGAAGAATTTTTTGAGTTGACCCCCACCCTGCCCGAATGCGATTATGAGGCGTTCTCGCTCAAGGTCTATCCCAATCCAACTGCCGACATCTTGAACATCGAGGCGTCCACCATTTACGGGGGCGAAATCATTCTTCTGAATATTTCAAATATCCGGTTGATAAACATGCAGGGAGCGGTTGCCCTGGAAATTTCGGGTGATGAAAATCCCGCTGTCAAGTTGGACGTGTCGGGCATTCCTGCCGGGCTTTACCTTGTCCGGGTGCAGTCAGCCGACCGGGTATTGGTCGAAACGGTACAGGTTTACTGACCCTTCATTGTTCTCCGTTCGGTTTGTACTTTGCAGCCATTGTTTTTTGAGAAGGCACAAGCCAAATCAGCTAAAATCGAATGAACGACAAACAAAAAAACATAAAAAAGACCGTCACCATTCATGACCTCGCCGACGAGCTAAAGGTCTCCGCCTCCACCGTCTCCCGCGCACTGCGAGACCATGCCAGCATCGGAAAAAAAACCATTCAAGCGGTCAAAAAACTGGCGAGCGAGCGAGGTTACCGCCCCAACAATGTCGCCGTCAGTTTGCGCACGCAAAAAACCACCAACATCGGAGTGCTCGTGCCGAGAATCAACCGCCCGTTCATTTCTTCGCTCGTGAGCGGGATGGAACAGGCGGCACGAGAGGCGGGGTACAGCGTGCTCATTTCCCAATCCCACGAGAACCACGACCTTGAAATCAGGAATGCGAAGGCTTTTTACAACAGCCGCATTTGCGGCTTGCTGGTGTCTTGCGCCATTGAAACCACCGATTACGAGCATATTTTTCAATTCATGGAGAGCGATATTCCGGTCGTGTTCGTTGACCGCATCCCCGACATCGAGGACTGCTACAAGGTGATGATTGACAACCGGGAAGCTACTTTCAAGGCTACCGAGCATTTGATTCAGCAGGGTTGCCGCCGGATTGCCTATTTTGGAGGCTCACCCGCCCAAGCGATGTACCGGCTACGCACGAAAGGGTACACCGATGCGCTGGAAAAATACGGGCTGCCTTTCGATGAAAACCTATTGCTAACGGCAACAAAATTGAGCGCCGAGGAAGGATTCGCCCTGGCGGAACGGGTGCTGTCACTGCCCAATCCGCCTGACGCCATTTTCGCCGCAAACGACACTTCCGCAGTCAGCACCATCCAGTACGCCAAGTCCAGGGGTATCAAAATCCCGGAAGAACTCGCCGTCATGGGCTTCAACAACGACCCCGTCTGCACGATTGTGGAGCCGAGCCTTTCGTCCGTCAGCCAGCCTGCCGTTGAAATGGGGAAATTGGCGGTGCAACAGTTGTTCAAAATCATGTCGGAGCCAAAACCGGACGTACCTCGAACCACCGTACTTGAAACAGAACTGATGCCGAGAGCATCTTCTTTGAGGGGTTTAGAAAGTTGAGGAGGTTTAGAAGGTTTAGGGCTAAACCCTTCTAAACCTCCTCAACCTTCTCAACTTTTCTCAACTTTTCTCAACCACATTCACCAGCGTCCCAATCGGCTCGATGGTGATGCGGATTTCGTCGCCCGGCAGCAGGGTAAACTCTTTCGGCGGCACGATGCCTGTGCCCGTCATCAAAAAGCAACCGTGGGGGAAAGACAACTCCCGGAAAAGCCAGGCAACCAGTTCTTCCAGCTTTCTTTTCATCTGCCCCAGGCTGGTTTTTTCTTCAAAAACCACTCTCTCATCCCGCCGGATGGACAAACAAATTTCAGTTTCCCCAGGCAATGCCCACTCGCTCACATAGACGCCGGGCCCAATGGCGGCGCAGCCGTCGTAGGTTTTCGCCTGCGGCAAATAAAGCGGGTTCTCCCCCTCGATGCTTCTCGAGCTCATGTCGTTGCCGATGGTGTAACCCACGATTTTTCCGTTGGAAGTGAGGAGCAGCGTCAGTTCCGGCTCCGGAACGTTCCAGGTGGAGTCTTTGCGGATGCGCACTTTTTGGCCCGAACCGATGCAGCGGTGGGCAGTGGCTTTGAAAAACAATTCGGGGCGGTCTGCCACGTAAACGCGGGCATAAAAATCCCCGCCGCCCGCTGCTGCCGCCTCTTCCTGCCGGGCGAGTTTGCTGTTGAAATACGTGACGCCGCTCGCCCAGATTTCCTGGCTTTCGATGGGTGGCAGTAATTCATTTTCAATCAATTGCAAGCCATTTTCCACCGGCGTTTTCGAGTGAACCAAGTCTTTTATTTTTGAATAAAGCCCGTCGTCGTTGACGAACCTGTCCCAGACGTAATTTTCCAGCAAGTAGAAAGCACCTCCGGTTTTGGCTAAAATGCCGCTTTTGAGTTTGTAGAGTTTCATAAAAATCAGGATGGTTGAGAAGGTTGAGAGCCTATCCGGTAACCTCAACTTCCGAGCGGCGGGGTTTTGAAACCCCGC
>CAZHLB010000459.1:0-5776 GCA_964533005.1 uncultured Saprospiraceae bacterium | reverse complement strand
TATGATGCTCGACTCCGGCGCACGGGGTAGCAAGCAGCAAATCAAGCAGTTGTGCGGTTTGCGGGGTCTGATGGCGAAGCCGAAGAAATCCGGCGACTCCGGCGGGGCAATTATCGAGAACCCGATTTTGTCCAATTTCGTGGATGGCTTGTCGGTGTTGGAATACTTCATTTCCACGCACGGCGCACGGAAAGGTCTCGCCGACACCGCTTTGAAAACGGCTGACGCAGGCTACCTGACCCGCCGTTTGGTGGACGTTGCGCAAGACGTCGTGCTCATCGAAGAGGACTGCGACACCTTGCGGGGCATCGAAACGATGGCGCTGAAAGACAACGAAAAAGTGATTGACCCGCTCTCGAACCGCATCCAGGGTCGCTACACCTTGCACGACATCGTTCACCCGGTGACCGACGAGTTGATTTTGAAAGCGGGCGAATACATCTCCGAAGCCATCTCCAAGTACATCGAGGAGGTGGGCATCGAGGAAGTGACCATCCGTTCCGTTTTGACTTGCGAAACCAAGCGGGGTGTCTGCACCAAATGTTACGGCAAAAACCTGGCGACTGGCAGGATTGCGGAAATGGGCGACGCCGCCGGCATCATCGCTGCCCAGAGCATCGGCGAGCCGGGAACGCAGTTGACCTTGCGCACCTTCCACGTGGGTGGTGTCGCTTCGGTGACGAAGCAGGAGAACGAAATCAGCTCCAAATTCGATGGCAAAGTTGAGTTCGACGCCATCCGCACCACGCCGCACACCGACGAGACCGGCAACATCGTGGACATCGTCCTCAGCCGTACCGGCGAGCTTCGCATCACCGACGACGAAGGCAAAAAGCAGTTCAACACGCATTACATTCCTTACGGCGCTACGCTGAAAGTGAAGGAAGGTCAGACCATCAAAAAAGGCGACCCCATCACCGAGTGGGATCCGTTCAATGCGGTGATTGTCAGTGAATTCACAGGCATCGCCCAATTCGACAGTGTCGAAGAAGGCGTCACCTTTCGCATGGAGCGGGACGACCAGACCGGCTACTCCGAGAAGGTCATCATCGAAAGCAAAAACAAGCGGAAAATCCCGACCATCAGCATCATTTCCCGGGACGGCGAAGAACTGCGCCGCTACAACTTGCCAGTGGGAGCATACATCTCCATCGAAGACAAGCAAGAGGTGAGGGCGGGTCAGAAAATCGTGAAGATTCCCCGCAAGCTGGGCAAGATTCAGGACATCACCGGCGGTCTGCCGAGGGTGACGGAATTGTTCGAGGCACGTAACCCGTCGAACCCGGCGGTGGTCAGCGAGATTGACGGCGAGGTGATTTTTGGCAAAATCAAGCGTGGCAACCAGGAAGTCACCGTCAAATCAAAAGACGGTCAAATCCACCGCTACCTGATTCCGCTGTCGAAACACGTGCTGGTGCAGGAAGGCGACTTCGTGCGGGCGGGTACGCAACTTTCGGACGGTACTGTTTCGCCGAAAGACATCCTTGCCATCAAGGGCCCCTTCGCCGTGCAGAGTTACCTCGTGAACGGCGTCCAGGAAGTCTATCGCTCGCAAGGCATCGCCATCAACGACAAGCACATCGAGGTCATCGTGCGGCAAATGATGCGCCGGGTCATCATCGCAGACCCGGGCGACACGACCTTCCTCGAAGGCGAAGCCGTTGAAAAATGGGAGTTCTTCGAGCAGAACGACAACATCTACGATAAGAAAGTCGTGACCGAACCGGGCGAAAGCAACCGCCTGAAAGCCGGTCAGCTCGTCACGCTGCGCCAGGTGCGGGAAGAAAATTCCTTCCTCAAGCGCAACGACCGCAAGTTGGTGCAATTCCGGGATGCCGTGAGCGCCACTTCCAGCCCGATGTTGCAAGGCATCACCCGCTCGTCGCTGGGCACGGAAAGCTGGATTTCCGCAGCCTCCTTCCAGGAGACGACCAAAGTGTTGAGCCAGGCAGCCATCGAAGCGAAAACGGACTACCTCTACGGCTTGAAGGAGAACGTGATTGTCGGCAAGAAAATCCCTGCAGGCACCGGTCATCGGAAGTACGAAGACTTGTTCGTGACGAGCGCCGAGGCGCACCGGGCTTACAAGGAGCGGCGTAATTTGATGTCGGAGGAAGAAGAAGAAATTTAAGAATACGAAGATTGAATTTTTGCCTGAAAAGGCGATGTGAGATAGGAAAAATGCGCAGGTCGGTTGCCGCCTTTGCGCATTTTTCGTTTTAGGGCTATCCTAAACCGGATGCAGCCGAAAAGGATTAGCAATCGTAACCTGCCAAAACTTAGCCTTCTTAAACTTCGTAATGTCAAAAACCAAAAAGAAAACCCTATTCCCAAGAAATGCACATTCAATCCTTAAAAAGTATTTCCCAATTCCAAACAAAGCAATAAGAAAAAATAAAAGAGCAAACCCCTTCCCAAAAAGAGCAAACTCAAAATATAACCTCCCAAAATGAATTCCAGGAAAAGCAAAGTCGAAATAACGAAAGTCAAAAGCGATTTCAAGAAAAGGAGTGCGGAAAAATAAAGAAGGAGTGAGCCTCCCAAGAAAGTACAACCGAAACCCAAAAAGAGCAATGCCAATCAATTCCCATTCCCATTCCTCAAAACCTTGAATTTCAGCCCGCTCACCCGCTTATACTGCAAGCTCCGAGAGCCAAAGTCCGTAAGCAACTGCGTTTTAGCCAATTGCGCAAGCGGCGCCAAGCCCGTGTCGGGATGGTCGTGCAAAACCCACTGCGCCTCCCTTGCATCCGAAAGCGAACGTTTCATCTCGCCCGACGTCTTGAGGGAACTTCGCATCTGCGACAACAAATCCGCCAGAAATTCCACCTTCAAATCGGCAGCCGCCGGTTTATACTTCGACTCATTGGCGACGATTTGATGCAAACCCTCGAAATGCTGGATGAGAAAATCATAAGAAGTCTGGCGATTGCTCCGCTCCGGTTTCGGCGCTCCGTTGCCGTTGACCGGCAATTCGCCGTTGACAGGCGGTTCTTCCGCCGCATCTTCGCTTTTGGCTTGCTTCACCGTGCCCCTGTACTTATTCACATAGACCTTCGCCGCTTCGATGGTACCCGGCGACGCCTTGCAGGTTTTCAGCGCCCCGACGATGCGGCTCAACAGCTTGCTGCCTTTTTCGAAAACCGCCACCTTGTCGTCAATCACAGGCCCATATTTCGCAAGCACGTTTGCTAAGTTAGTCGCAGCAGCCGTGCTATTGGCATGTACAGCTTTCAAAATGTCGAGGGTGAAGGATGGGTCGCCTGGCACGAAAGCATCGCCCAAACCTTCCAGTTCCGTAATCAGCAGTTGCAGGTTGCCGTTGTTGCGGGCGGCGCCGGAGTCAGAATTTGATTTAGCCATTTTGGTAGTGTCTTAGAGATGAATGGTTTAAAAATGGAAGTTTCCTACAAGTTTTGGTCTCGCAGGAACAAGTGACAATTCGACGCTGGGGGACGCTGATTTTTCATGATTTTACATGGAAAACAACGGGATATTTCATTTGACTGGAAAAGTAGTTTACACTTTGCTCACACCCGGGACGACAATGGGAACACAGATGACACGGATTGGGCGGATTTTCACAGATTTTTCATGGCTTTGATTGAAAATCCGTGAAAATTCGCCCATTCCGTGTCATCCGTGTTCCCATTGTCGTCCCAAGTGTGTAAAGCGAGAAGACTTGTCCCGAAATCTCAGGATGAAACTTCCCAAAACAACCCAGGAAATCATACAAAATCAGCGTCCATCAGCGTCCAATCCTCACGCACTAATTTGCAGTATCGAAATAAAACCGGATGCATTCAGACTGTTTGACTGCACCCGACATGGATACGGCACAATCCACGCTTGGTTACAACAGGTGAAAAAAATTTTTCCATTTCTCAAGATTTCATTTGTTTAGCGCCCGAATTCACCGGGAAGGGATTTTTTGTTTTACCAACTGCCACGCTTACCGCTTCCGCCCAAACTGCCCGCTGTGAGAAAAACTTACCGTTCTTATCGAAGTCTTGAAACCTGCGACCGGCTAAAGACGAATAGCGAGTCAGTCATTTGGCGATGAGGTCTATCCCACCCAATCACCAATCCGCCAACTCACTATATAAAAGTGTCTCCAAGCCATCGCAACACCGAAATGCTACCGCCATGCCAACGACCCAAGACATTCTCGACTATACCGCACCGGGCAGACAAGACCCGAAAGACTTCGTCGCCAGCACCGGCAAGCGGTTCGCCAATTTTATCCTCGACCGGATTTTCTTCTACATCTTCCTGTTTGTCCTCAGCTTCCTCTTCGGTACTTCCATTAACGATGGGTCGGGGGACATCTCCACATTCTTCGTCCTCATCTTACTCCTATCTATCCCCGGCTACTGGGTGCTGTTTGAATACTTCCTGGGAAAGACGCCCGCCAAGTACATCACCCAAACCAAGGTGGTGACCAACAAAGGCAACAAGCCCAGCTTCCTGAACATCGTCGGAAGGACGCTCTGCCGGTTTATTCCTTTCGAGCCGTTTTCTTTTTTGGCTTCTTCTATTGGATGGCATGATAGTATTTCGGGAACTTTGGTGGTGGAGGAGGGGTATGAGAAGGGGGTGGGGGAGTTTGTTTGAGGCAGTTCACGTCGAAGCGTGAAGGATAGAGCGTTTCAGTCGCAGACTGAAACGAGCGATTCGGGAGATTTATGGAAGGGAGAGAATAAACTTAGACCAGCGGAGGACTAAGTAAAAAGGCGCAATTGGGTCTTTTTACTTAGTCGCTGAAAAGATGGGAAAAACAGCGGACAGTGGCGACTTACTCGAAAATGGATAAGTGAAAGACGAAATGCGGGTTTTGGTTAGTCAATTGCGTCTAACCTGAGATATAAAGAAATTCCTAAATGGAACTTCTTATATCTAAGCATTACTGAAAATACTTCCTAACGGAAGTACTTCAGCAATGCAAGATTTCGCTGAAATAAAAAAATAAATATAAAACATAAAATGTAAAAAAATAAATTAAATCATGGACGAAATTTTACAATCCCTAAAAAATATTCACCAAATTATTATTGGTATTTGCACATTAATATTGTTGGTAACCCTCGAAACTAATGAGGGAAAAGAACTTAATTATGTTTTGTCTGAAATTAGGGTACTCAACCAAGCAATTAGCGACGCTCAAAATTCTGATGAAATATATAAATATATAGGTGAAGAAAATGTTCTTCTTACGAAAGAAAAATTTTCAATTCTCATTAAGAATTTCAAATATGACTTAACAAACGTAAAAAATCATGATTCATTAAAAATATCGTTAGCAGACATTGAATTCAAATTTCCACAATTTGAAAACTCAAAAACTATATCTTCGATATATCAGAATGTTTTGAATAAATCTGAAATAAATGTAGTTATTCCGAATCTGCCAGCACTAAACGATAAACTTTCTTCTATTATTAAAAGCAACGATGACTTTGTAATTTTGAAAATGGATTTTCGTAAAAGAAAGAAAATATTAGATAAATTTGAAGTGAAGGAAGATAGTTTTTTATATAAAATTGAAATAGGACTCAAAGCATACGAGAATGTTCCAAAAAATAAAATTGAATCAATTCGACAACAACGATTAAAAAGTACGAATAATCAAATAAACACAATTGACAATTCTCCCTTGTTTTCTATATTAAGACGTACTTTAATAGAAGGAAGCATACCAGTATGGGATGTCGAATTAAAAACTTTCGCTCATCCCCTTTTTAAGGTGAAATGAGCGATTCGAGCCAAAAATCAGGAC
>CAZHLB010000458.1:0-5785 GCA_964533005.1 uncultured Saprospiraceae bacterium | reverse complement strand
ACTATGTGTTTGAAAAAAAAGTGTGTTCGTGAAACATCCCAATTTTTTTTCTCTCCAAAAACCCGTTTTCCACCTGTCAGCTTTGGGTTCGATTTCACTTGGAAAGCAGGGTCTCCCAGAACTCATCTCCCTTCGCAAGCCGCTCATTTTCAGGTGTTTTCTGCTCGTTCCACAATTCCAGCGTGTTCGTGAAAAAGCGGTTGTAAAACAGCAGCAGCCGACCGTTTGAGATTTTGAAAGTCAACGGGTCAACATCCACTTTCTCGCCGCTTTTTGCCATAGCGTAGGCGCACCACCCACCAAAGGCGGGTTCGTATTTTTTGGGGTTTGTTTTGAAAAGCTCCCGGTTGGCGGCGCTGGAAAAACGGTAGCTCACGCCTTCGTGCGAGAGGGTGAATTCGGTTTTGCCCTTCGCCGGTTTGCCATTGAAATACGAAACCGGGTCGTAGCCTTCGAGTGCCAGGCGCTGCTTGTCGAGGTGAAAATGTTGCTGGCGTAGGGCGAGGGTTTGCGATTGCGCCAGCGCAGGCAGCAGGAAGAAGGTCATGGCTAAGATGATTCGAGTCATGTTGATTGATTGATTTTCAGTGAATTAAAGCTTTCATGCCTGCCGCTTTGTCATTGAATCTCAGCGTCCCAAGCACATCTGCACGTCTGCAAGTCGCTTTGTCATTCTCGCAGAGAACCTCCACATCCCACCAGGCAGCACTTGAGACGTGGAGGTTCTCTGCGAGAATGACAAAGCGACTTGCAGACGTGCAGGTGCTTGGGACGCTGAGATTCAATGACAAAGCGGCAGGTATGAAAGCGGCGGAAATATTAGGTTCAGGCAAAAACTGCTTCCTGGCGGGCAGTCTTTTTCTTCGCCGGGGCAACTGTATTTTGGTTCATCACCGACAGCGCCATCAACACCATCCCCACCGACCAAGCCTGCTGAACGCAGCCTCGCCCAACGCCTGGTTTTTCCCCGTCAAAAATTTCAGAAATGCCGTGCAAACAGTCCTCCTCGTAAAAATGGCGGCGCAGCGGTTCCAGCATTTTCAAGGCTTCCGCCTTTGCGGCAGGCGAAAAATCGTGCAGCCGCAGGTGCGCCAGCAGGTACTCGCCGAGCAGGAAAGACCAGACCGTGCCTTGATGATAAGCCGTGTCCCGATGCCATTGGTCGCCGCCGTATTTGGGCACGAAATCAGGGTGCGCCGGGTCGAGGGAACGCAAGCCGAGCGGGGTCAGCAGTTTTTCCCGGACGATGTTTAGCACACGCTTTCCGGCTGCTCCTTCGAGCAAGGGGAAGGGTAGGCTGAGGGCATAAATTTGATTAGGTCGGATGCGGTCGTCTGCCGAAATGCCGGGCACGACGACGTCGTTGAGGTAGCCTTTTTCATTTTGGAAAAACCTGCCGAAGCTCGTTTTGACTTGCTCCGCAAGCTCCTCGAAGCAAGCCGTTTCGTCCACTAACAGGTCGGCGAAACGGTTGTAAATTTTCAAGGCATTGTACCACAACGCATTGATTTCCACCGGGCAACCATGCCTCGGCGTCACCACAAAATCGCCGACCCTCGCATCCATCCAGGTCAAATTGGAGATGCCTTCGCCGCCGGAAAGCAAGCCTTCCGGGGTCATGCGGATGTTGAAACGAGTGCCTCGGATATGCGCTTCGATGATTTCCGTGAGCCGGGGAAAGACGCTTTCGATGAAATCCAGGTCGCCGAATTTTTCAAAATACTCGTGCAGCACCACGAACAGCCAGAGGGTGGCGTCAAAGGTGTTGAACTCAAGTTGCTCGTCGGGATGGTCGGGGAAGCGGTTGGGCAACATGCCGCCGTCGAGGTATTGCAGGAAAGTTTTGAGGATGGATTCGGTCAGTTCTTTTTTGCCGAGGGCAATGCAAATGCCTCGCATGGCAATCATCGTGTCACGCCCCCAGTCGGTGAACCAGTGGTAGCCTGCGAGCAGGGTTTTGCCGCCGCTCGATTGGCGTTCTACGACGAATTGGTCGGCAGCGAGGGTGAGTTCGGTAAAAAATTCAGACCAGATTTCAGACCTGTCAGCACTCAAAGTGCTGACAGGTCTTGCCGCCTGCAAACGGGCGATTTCATTCTTTTTCAAAACCGCCGGGTCGGCTTGCGTCAGTTCTTCGTCGAGCGAAAATGCCAGCCAAACTTGCTCGCCGGGCATCAAATCAACCTCCACCGAGCCAAGACAAAAGCTGTCCTCTCGAAAATCCAGTCCCCGGTATTCTTCCATTTCATACTCGAAATTTCGGAACCACGACCTGCCGTGACGGAATGTGCCTTTTGAAAAGGAAAAATGCAGCGCCGGTGCGCCGTAGTGCGCAAAAATGGTAGCGGCATTTGGTGATTTCCAGTCGGCGAAATAGTCGAAAAATGGCTGCTCCGAAAACAGGCTATGGTAATCCCGGTGGACAAAAAGCGGCGTCAGCAGCAAGCGGAAAGTGGCGACGCCCGTGTTTTCATATTCCACGATGGTCGAGTTGGAGCCGTGCGGCATGAAGACCCGCTTCGCCAATTGGTAGCCATTTAAATGGTAGTGAAAAGTGGGCAGCAGCTTTCGCTCGAAACCTTCCAGAAACTGGTAGCCCTGCGGATGCACCGCTCCGGGATACCTGTTTGAGGAAAGCCCGACCTGGTTGCCGGATTGAAAAATGACCGTCTCTTCGACTTTGGAAACCATCACCGTCCTGCCGGTCGGCGGTTGAAGTGCAGCGACGAGTAGCCCGTGATAACGGCGAGTGTTTGCGCCGGAAAGTGTGCCGGAAGCATAGCCGCCCAAGCCGTTGGCGACGAGCCATTCTTTGGCGGAAAGCGATTCGAAAGTTGGATTGGAAAATTGCGACATGGTTGTTTTCATTTGATGCTGCAAAGGTGCGGGCGAGGCGGGGGACGGAATATTACGAGGGTAACAGTTGGAGAAAAAATGAAAATCAGTTGCCCTTCAAAACGAACCGGGCTGGAAATTTTCCGCCGGAAAATTGCCAGCCCGTTTCGTTTTGAAGGGCAGTTGGCTTACTCACGCCATTGCCATCGCCATTTTTGAATTTGAATTTGACGCTGCCTGCTTGCCTGCCTGCCGTCCAATCAACTCCGCCACCACCCCCGTCCATCCCGTCTGATGCGAAGCACCGACACCCCTCGCCGTGTCGCCGTGGAAATACTCGTAGAACAAAACCAGGTCTTTAAAATGCGGGTCGGAAGTATACCGCTCGTCGTCACCGTGGCAAGGTCGCCTGCCGTTTTCGTCCGGCTCGAAAATGGAAATCATGCGCCGGGAAAGTTCGTCCGCCACTTGCCCCAAGTTCATCCAAACGCCGCTGCCGGTGGGGCATTCGACTTGAAAATCATTGCCAAAATAGGCGTGATATTCTCGCAAAGAGTTGATAAGCAAGTAGTTCATCGGAAACCAGACGGGCCCCCGCCAGTTGGAATTGCCGCCAAACAAGCCGCTCGAACTTTCGCCCGGCTCGTATTTCAAGCCGAAATCCTGCCCTTCGATATTCACCACGTAAGGCTGTTCATGAATTTTCGAGACTGAGCGGATGCCGCCGGGCGACAGAAATTCCCGCTCGTCTAACATGGCGTGGAGCAGGCGGCGCAGGCGATTTTCGGGCGTGAGCGCAAGCAGCAAATCCGTGTTCATTGCATGATTATCAATGACTTGGTAATCGCAAAGCTGCCTGCGATAATTGACGAACCAATCGAGGCGGCGCTTGAATTCGGGCACTTTTTTCAGCAAATTTTCAGGCAGGCGAAGCACGGCGAACAGGCTGCTCAGACCCACCAGCGAGCGCACTTTGAGCGGGTGGTAGCGATGACCCGGCAAGGCGAGGATGTCGTAAAAAAAGCCTTCGTCCTCGTCCCAGGCGCCCGTCCAGTCTTTTCCGATGCGGTTCAAGCTCTCGGCGATGTAGGTGAAATGCTCGAAAAACTTGGTCGCCACGTCCTCGTAGGTGCGGTCGTGCTCGGAGATGAGCAGCGCCATTTCGAGCATGTTCAGGCAATACATTGCCATCCAGGCGGTGCCGTCGGCTTGTTCCAGGTGACCGCCGCCAGGCAGCGGTGCGCTGCGGTCGAAGACGCCGATATTGTCCAAACCAAGGAAGCCGCCCTCGAAAACATTCTTGCCCTGGCTGTCTTTTCGGTTGACCCACCAGGTGAAATTCAGGAGCAGTTTTGAGAAGACTCTTTTTAAAAAATCAACATCCGCCACCCCCGTCCGAGCCTTGTCCACCTTAAAAACTTGCAGGCAAGACCACGCATGAACGGGAGGATTCACGTCGCCGAAAGCCCACTCGTAGGCAGGGATTTGCCCGTTGGGGTGCATGTACCATTCTCGCAGGAACAGGATGAGCTGGTTTTTGGCAAACTCCGCATCCACCATCGCCAGCGGTACGCAGTGGAAAGCCAAATCCCAGGCGGCGTACCAGGGGTATTCCCACTTATCAGGCATGGAAATGACATCTTCGTTATTGAGGCTATGCCATTGGTTGTTGCGCCCAAATTTGCGGCTGGCGGGTGGCGCAGGTTGACCCGGGTCGCCGTCGAGCCACTGCGGGATGTCTATGTTGAAATATTGCTTCGACCAGAGCAAGCCTGCAAAGGCTTGCCTTTGGATAGGGATGAAGGATGAGGGATGAGGGATGAGCGGGGAACCGTTGCTTTTGGAGAGCGGTGCGGCATTTATCTGGGCGTAGAATTCATCGGCTTCGGCAATTCTTTCTTGAAATGCCTGCTCGAAAGCGGCAGCGAAAGGGTCGCCAGCGATTGGCTCTTTGCTCAGGCGCACCTTGATTTCGAGGTTTGCGCCAGCAAAAACGGTGTCTTCATAGAGCGGTGCGAACTTCGTCCCCTGCCGGTTTGCCTTCATTTTCTCCATCAAATCCAGGTCGTCGTCCACGACGATTTTGTGGAAGGCATCTTTCACGAAGGGCGACTTGTTGGGCGTGCCGTAAAGCCGCTCCGTGTTCGTCTCGTTTTCCGTAAAAAGCAGGAAATGAGGCGTTTGAAAGTAAAAATAGTACGTGTCCAAGTCCTCGTGTTGCAGGATTGCGCAGCCAAAACCTTCGCCTTCGTGGGTCAGCCGGATGGACGGTTTTTCTTTCATCCGCCCAAAATCCCAGAGGTTTCTGAACCAAACCGTCGGCAAAACGCTCACCGGTGCATCTTCCCCGCCTCGGTTGTGGACGGTGATTTTCACCAAAATATCCTCCTCGCTCGCCTTCGCATATTCCGTGAAGACATCGAAGTAGGCATTGCCGTCGAAAACGCCGGTGTCGAGCAGTTCAAATTCCGGCTCGTGCCTGCCCCGCCTGCGATTTTCTTCGACCAGCCAGGCGTACGGAAATGCTCGTTGCGGGTACTTGTACAAGTGCTTCATGTACGAGTGCGTCGGCGTGTTGTCGAGATAGAAATAAAGCTCTTTCACGTCCTCGCCGTGATTGCCTTCGGAGCCGGTCAAGCCAAAAAGCCGCTCTTTCAAAATCGGGTCGTTGCCATTCCAGAGGGCAACGGCGAAACAGAGTCGCTGCATGTCGTCGGAAATTCCGGCGATGCCATCCTCGCCCCAGCGATATACTTTCGAGCGGGCATGGTCGTGGGGAAAATAATCCCAAGCCGTACCGTTTTCGCTGTAATCTTCCCGCACCGTACCCCACTGGCGCTCGCTGAGGTAGCAGCCCCACTTGAGCCAGGGCTTGCCGTTTTGGTAGTTTTCGAGGAGGCGGAGGGATTCTTTTGTGAGATTGTTTTTCATGGATGGAAATTTTGAAGAT
>CAZHLB010000457.1:0-5799 GCA_964533005.1 uncultured Saprospiraceae bacterium | reverse complement strand
CCCCCCCCCCCCCCCCCCCCCCCCCCCCCCCCCGCCCCTAACCGGAAATCTCCGCACTGCCTCAACTTCAATTTCATTCATGTCCAATAGTTACTACTTCGACAAAAACGACCTCAAACAATTTGGCAACATCAAGGAATTCCAGCCGGAAATGGGCGATAAATTTTTCGCCTGGTACGGCGAGGTGATGAAGGAAGGCGCTTTGACTGTTCGTGAAAAAGCGCTCATCGCCCTCGCCGTTGCACACGCTTTGCAATGCCCATATTGCATTGACGCCTACTCGGCCGGGTGCCTGAAAGAAGGCTCCGATGAGGCGCAAATGATGGAAGCGGTGCATGTTGCTGCTGCCATTCGGGCAGGTTCATCGCTGGTTTATGGTGTGCAGATGATGAACCACGTGAAAAAACTGACCATGTGATTGATGACTGCAACACTTTTGGCTTAGGGTGATTTTTGCCAAATCCCCCTATCTTCGGGCTATTCAAACCTTTGCAACATGAGCATCATCTTGGAACAACCTTCAAAAACTGCCTCGAATGGAAAGACCACGCCTCGCAAAATTCCCGGCTATCTCGTCCGGGAAATCATCGGCGGTGTGCCTTTTTTCTACCCCGAATTCAGGGCAGTGCTGAACAAAACAAAAACCCTCGACGAAGTCATGGCTGACAGTTCCCTCCAATGGACGCTCAAGGAGAGCGTCGGCGACTTGATAAAATCCAACCTTGACCCGAAACGCTACAAATTCGGCAGGGGCGAGGTTGGCGTCCACCTGGGGCGCAACGACAACGTGGGCCTGGACATGGCTGTCTTTGAGCGTGAAAAACTCACCCCCGACAAAATCGGCTCGAAATACGTGGACGTGCCGCCAATTTTGGTGGTGGAAATTGACATTCAAATCGAGCATTCGGAACGCCACGCCAATTTGTTCGAGGATTACGTTTTGCCAAAAATCAAAAGCCTGCTCGAATTTGGTGTTCAACGGGTGCTTTGGATTTTTTCAAAAAGCAAAACAGTTTTCATCGCCGAGCCTGGTAAAAAATGGTACTTCGAACCCTGGGAAAATGAGGTGGAATTGATTTTCGGCATCAAAATGAACGTCCGAAAAATCCTGGAAGAAGAAGGCATCCTTTGAAAAAAAGGGCGGCAACCTTTGGTTGCCGCCCCTTTTTTTTCAAATCCAACCCTTCCAGGGTGACAAAGAATCTGAAATCATCAAGGCTTCGCCGCCTTGTCAAAATCTCCCGCCTTCACCACCACCAATTTCGCCGGGTCAATGTGCTTGTTCATCGCAGCACTGATTTGCTCCGGCGTCAGCGACTTGATTTTTTCCTCCAAAGCCGCATCCCAAAGCAAGGTGCGGTCGAGGAAAAGGTAGCTGTTCAGTGTGCTGGAAAGCGACCGGTCGTCTGCCCTGCCCATGCCACGATTTTGCAGGTAGCCGGTCTTGGCAGCTTCGAGTTCTTCCTTCGTGAACCCATCTTTCAAGGCTTTATCCATTTCATCCCGGAAGGCAGCTTCGAGTTTGCTCACGTTTTCCGGCGCATAAATCGCCGTCGCCATGAAAGACCCGGATTTGTCGAGCGGGCTGGCGCTGAAATTCGAGCGAACGCCGTAGCTGAGACCTTCTTTTTGACGGATGCGGACTGCCAGGCGAGAGTTGAGGAAGCCGCCGCCGAGCATGTAGTTGCCCATGAGCAAGGCAGCATAATCGGGGTCGCTGTCTGAAATTTGAAGGTTTACGCCGGCGAGAAAAAAGGCGTTGGCTTTGTCCGGCGTCTTCAGGCTTTCGTTGCTGGGTTTCACCTCGAAGTACTTGTTTTCCAGGCGTTTGAAGCCGCTGGGGCTTTTCCAGTTGGCGAATTGGGCTTCCACCGCCTGCTTCACCACCGCTTGGTCGAAGTCGCCGACGACGGAGACGGTTGCGTCGGTTGCGCCGTAGAATTTTTTGTAAAAATCCTTCACTTCCTGCACCGTCAGCTTGTTGACCGCTTCGGTTTGCTCGTCAAAATCCATCGGGTAGCGCACGTCGTCCTTCGGATAGGCATTGCTCATTTTCGAGTATGCCTGGAAGGCGAGGGCTTGCGGTTCGCTGCGCTGCGACTCGATTCCAGCCAATTCTTCCTCTTTCAGCTTCGCAAATTCCGCCTCGGAGAAGGCAGGGTTTTTCACCAATTCGCCCACCAGTTTCACCGCCTCGGCAATGTGTTCCCGGTCGGATTCGATGTTCACGCTGACGATGCTTCCGCTGCCAAAAACGCTCAGGTTGGTTTTCAACTGGTCGAGTTTGTCCTGGATTTGCTGGCGGGTCAGGGTGGGTGTGCCTTTGTCGAGCATTTGCGCAGCGAACTCAGCGGCGGTGGCTTTGCCTTTCAGGCTGTTTTCGTCGCCGAAGCGCAAAGTCAGTCGCAGGCTGACGGCGTCGCCACGAGTTTCTTTTGGCAAAAAGGCATACTCGATGCCTTTGTCTTTAGCCTCGCCACGAACGGTGCGGCTCTCGATGTTTTGCGGGCTGGCGTCGAAGGCTTCGCCCTCGGCAATCAGTTCCTTGCCTTTGTAATTGGCGAGCAGGCTGGCGAGATTCGGCGCATCGGGAATTTCCGCCCGGTCGGGCGACTTGTCTGGGATGAACGTGCCGACGGTGCGGTTGCTCGGTTTGAGGTAATTTTTGGCGATGGCGAGCACGTCGGCAGGCTTCACACTTTCCACGTTGTCACGGAAAAGGAAGCCCAGCCGCCAGTCGCCCATGGCGAGATACCCACTGACCGCCAAGCCAACGCTGGTCGAGTTGCGGAAGCGCAATTCCCACTGTTTCAGCAGGCGCTTTTTAGCCCGGTCAACCTCCTCGGCAGTAGGCGGGTTGGCGGCGATTTCGTCGAGGGATTTCAGCAGGGTGGTTTTGGCGTCTTCGAGCGAATTTTCCATGCGTACGTCGGCGCTGAAATACATGAAACTACCCTCCTTCAATGCGGGGGTGAACGACGAAACGGAGCTTGCTTTTTGGGTTTCCACCAAAGACTTGTACAGCCTGCCAGCCGGTTCGTTGGTCAGGATTTCATCCAAAACCGCCGCCGCTGCGTATTCCGGGTGCGAGCCAGGCGGGATGTGGTACGAACAAGCAATCACCTGCACGTCGCCGACCCGGCGCAGCGTCACGTGGCGTTCGCCGTCTTGCGTAGGCTCTTTCGTGTAGGTCGGAATCAGTTCCCGGCTCGGTTTGGGCGTTGCGCCGAAATATTCCAGCACCATGCCCAGCGTCTTTTCTTCGTCAATCTTTCCAGCCACCATCAGCACGGCATTGTCGGGCTGGTAGTATTTTTTGTAAAAAGCTTGCAGGCGGTCAATCGGCACGTTTTCCAGGTCGGCACGAGCGCCGATGGTCGAGTTGCCGTAGTTGTGCCAGAGGTAGGCGGTGGAAAGCACCCGCTCGTTGAGGATGTCGGAGGGGTTGTTTTCGCCCATCTCGAACTCGTTGCGAACGACCGTCATTTCCGTGTCCAAATCCTTTTTTGCGATGAAAGAATTGACCATCCGGTCGGCTTCCAGGTCGAGCGCCCAGCGGAGGTTTTCCTCGGTGGCGTTGAAGGTTTCAAAGTAATTCGTGCGGTCGTACCAGGTCGTTCCGTTGGGAGAAGCGCCGTGGGAGGTCAGTTCCTGCGTGATGTTCGGATGTTTGGGTGTGCCTATGAACACCAGGTGCTCGAGCAGGTGCGCCATGCCGGTTTCACCGTAACCTTCGTGGCGGCTGCCGACGAGGTAGGTGATGTTGACCGTGATGGTCGGCTTGCTTTGGTCGGGAAAAAGCAGGAACCGAAAGCCGTTCGAAGTCAGCCTGTACTCGGTGATGCCCTCGACGGAGGTGATTTTTTCGACACCTTTTGGCAAGGTGACAGCCTTTTTAGCGGGAGCATTTTGCCCCCATGCGATGCCACCCAGGAAAAGTGTGAGGGTCAGCATTGCCAGTCGGGAAAAAGAAAATTGATGCATGTTGAAAAATGAATTTGGTTGAGACTTTCGCCTGCGCTTTGAAAAGGGCTGGCGGAGTTGAAAGAGCCGCAAAGGTGGGATAAGTGGCTCTGGAAATGGAGAAATTCAGAAAGGAATGAGCCGGGAGAACGACAAAATTTACAATTGAGAGCAAGGCTGAACCCGATGAATCAATGTCGGCAGGGTTCAAAACCCTGCCGACGTTTTATCACTACTGCTTCACAATCTTCACCGTTTCCCGCCTGCCAGCCATCTCCATTTTCACAAAATATACCCCGCCACTCCACGCCTGCACGTCCACAAGCAGGGTGTAGTAAAAATTGAAATCCGGCACTTTTTGCTCGTAAATCAACCTACCGGTAACATCAAAAATATGCAGGTCAAGTTCGGCAGAAAATAAATGGTTCGTCTTGATGGTCAGTTCGTTAGAAGCGAGGGTTGGCTTCACGTACAGTTCGAAGTCAGGCTGCTCCGGAATTTCAATCGCCGGATTTAATTCGCCACAGTTGGCAACATTTTGAAAATCACTCAACGCCACTTGCGAGATGCCGGGCGCAACGGCTCCGTTGACAAAGCCATTTTCCACCTTCAAAAAAGTGATGCCGCACTCCGACAAGCGCCAGGCGTCGCCCACCTGATGCGCAGCCACGATATACTCTTCGTCCACCTGGAAATTGGTGACAAAAAGACCGCAATCTGCGCCGCTTCCATTTTCAAAGTTGAGGGTATGACCGACGAGATTCTCCCCGAAGTAGGTTTTGGACACAAAGGCAGTGATGCCGTTTGCCTGTTTGGTCGAAACCTTCAAGTGGAAAACGTGCAGGTAAGCGTGAATCTGACCATTGTTTTGATAGGTGATGGTCTCGCAGAAATTGCCAATGAAAAGGCAGTCGCAGGCGCTGGTTTTCCCCAAATAAAGCGCTAGTGAAAAGAGGATGGAAGTAGTGGTTGCTTTCATGATTTATTTTTTCCGGCAAGACGTCAAGAAAGGTTAGCGGCGTTGGGTGGGAACCAGATTTGACAAATCCTCCAGATTTGTCAAATCGCATCTATTCAAACTTTGCGGTGAAACCGCAACAAATGCCTCGGCGCATTTTCATCGTAAATCTCCAAAATCAGCGTATTGCGCTGCCGCCCGTCTGACGGGAAAAGAATTCTGACCGGATTGTGAACGTAGCCGTTGTCCTCGAACATCAAAACCTGGCGGTTGCGGGTGGGAATGCGGAACAATTTCAGTTCCTCGGAATTGCCAGGAAGCGGCACGTCGCCATACCCTTCTTCTTTCAAAAATTGGCGAATCATCTCAAGGCTCGCATCCAGCGACGCACCGGCAAAGACGGTTCGATAGACGTAGCCGTCGCTCTTGCCGCCTAAGTATTCGCTGTCTTCAGGTGGAAATTCTGCTCGCAAAGGCATGATGATAAAGCACTTTGTAGCGATGCGGCTTTGGAGAAAAATATTCCCCGAAGCCGCATCGCACCAGACTTTTTGCTTTTGGGCAAAGGTAGATTTTGTTGAAGTAGTTCAAGGTGAGCGACCACCTTTCCAAAAGTTGACAACTTTCGGAAAGGTCTGTTCCAGGCTGACAAAATTCACCGCAAGGGTTGAATTTCTGCAACCGCCCCTCCGCCTGCCCGCCTGATTTTCGCAGAAAAATCACCTGCATCACATTGATATTCAACCATGATTGAAATTTCGCACCTCCACAAGTCTTTCGGCAAAAACCACGTCCTGAAAGGCGTCAGCCTGCGCTTCGACAAAGCTGGCATCACCGCCGTTTTGGGGCCCAACGGCAGCGGCAAGACGACCCTCATC
>CAZHLB010000456.1:0-5801 GCA_964533005.1 uncultured Saprospiraceae bacterium | reverse complement strand
GAGGTTCTCTTCGAGAATGACAAAGCGACTTGCAGACTTGCAGACAGGTGTTTCATGAAGACGCCACATGAGCCAAAAGAAAAAGCCTCGCTTGAAATTTCAAGAGAGGCTTTTTCATCCCTTATCCCTCATCCCTCACACCTCATTCCTGCTTTATTTCCGCCAAGGCAGCTTATTCACCCGCCGCCCAACGTGGTAACCCAAGTCAACCCCAGTGCGGCAATCCATGCGAAAATGCACGCCGAGTGGCACCCGGCTGATGGCGTTTTCTTCTGCCATTTGATAAAAATTATCGAAGTAACGAGGCGTGCCGTTGAACTCGGTTCTGCCCAGGTGGCAGTTGTCCTGCATTTCATAATGGTTACCAAAAACCTCGGTCAGCACCTCAGCACCTGCGCCGCCCATCGTCGAGTGACCGGAAGGATAGGCAGGGAACGAAGGCGTCATGCCATTATCGCCCGTCAGCGGGTTGTTCAAGGTAGGCTCCCAGTTCGGGTCAATCAGGCGCTTGATGTAAGATTCTGGGCGCTCTACATTATAGATGTACTTGGAATGCCAGCAAGCAACGGCTGCATCGTTGAGCGCCATGCCCACTTTTGCGTAGCAAAACAGCGACGTTTCGAGGTCGGTGCCTTCTGCGTCAATCACCTGGTTGGCAATCGCAATCCAGCGAGGACCGGGGCTGAAAGTCAGGTTCAGCAGGTCGTCGCTCCAGAAATAGCCAATCCACTGCCCGTCGGGCCAATTGGTGTCGTCAATGGCATTGTAAGTTTCCAACGCCTGGGCGAACAAAGCCGAATGCGGGTCTTCGCTGTACGGAAGCGGCGGAGCGCAAAGCTTGTCAGCTTCGGTGATGGCGAAAGTGCGAGCCTTGCCAAAGAAAGGACCCATCCCCTTGCCAGGACCCGGAACGGTGGGTTCCCAGTCGCCAGGACCATCGTAGTGGGCTTGCCAATCGTACTCCTCCCCGGTAGTGAAGTTACCAAACGGGTTTTTGTAAGCGTCGTGCCCATACGGGTCGGTTGTTCCCCAGTCCCAAACGGCGTTGCCAACGCTGATACCGTAAGCTTTCGACCGCTCGAATACTTCCGTGCTTACTTCCGATTGGAAGTCAGCGTACAAGTCAGCGGTCAGCGCATCCATTTTCGCTTTTTCATCAGCAGGCGGAGCAGTGAAAAACTGAGGCATCATCGTAGCGTACACGGCATTCACGACAGTGGGCCAATGGTACTCCTTGCCGGATTCTACGTCTGGGATATTCAACCCGTCGTAGCGGCTTTCAAGAGAATTGAAAGAGGGCATGCCCGTTACACATGCTTCGTAAATAGCCAAGCCCATGAGCGCCAAAGACCTCGGTGCAGGACCGGGGCGGTAGCCAGCGGCGTAGCGCTCCACGTCGAGGAAAAGCTTGTTCCATTCCAGCGCCGCTTCGGCACTGTACTCGGCGACCTGTTTGTGGTCTTTTTCGTCTTTTTTACAGGAAGTGGTTAGGACGGAAAGCAGCAAAATACCGCAGAGAGCAGAAAAACAGAGTTGTCTTAAATTCATGAGATACAGTTTGAAAAGTGAAAAAGTAGATTGTTCGAGCAAAAGTAGAGGCGACCCCCACGGCGGGTCTTAGACTTGATTTAGAAAGTGCTTAGAAAAGAATTAGAATTGCAGCGCAGCCGCCGAGCCTATTTGTTGGCTGAAAAATTCCGTCAAAATTGGCTGGTGTCAACATTCAATTGTCTGAAAATGAAAAACTTGCTTCTCATCCTCTGCTTCCTCGCTTGCCTGCAACCGGCATGGCTGATTGCTCAAACCAAATCCACCAAACAATCTCCGCCACTGTCGGAAATCTCGCCCGAACAGGTGGGAATGTCCTCCGAGCGCCTCGCCCGGCTGGATGATTTTCTGGCGAAATCTGTTGCCGAAGGCGACATCCCCGGCGTCGTCGCATTGGTCGCCCGAAACGGCAAAATCGTATTCCACAAAGCCTACGGCATGTCCGACAACACCTCGAAACGTGCCGCAAAAACGGACGACATTTTCCGCATCGCTTCGCAATCGAAAGCCATCACCGCCACCGCCGTGATGATGCTTTGGGAGGAGGGCAAGTTTCAGCTCGACGACCCCATTTCCAAGTTCATCCCCGAATTCAAAAACGCCCAGGTGCTCAAGGATTTCCACTATTCCGACACTACATGGACGGGCGAGGCTGCCAAGTCGGAAATCACCATTCGCCACCTTCTGACCCACACTTCCGGCATCGGCTACGGCGTGATTGACGGCGACGAGCGCATGAAAATGCTGTATCACAAGGCAGGCGTCACCGACCTTTTCACCACCGAAAACATCACCATCGCCGAGAGCGTGAAGCGGCTGGCGAAGTTGCCATTGCACCACCAGCCGGGTGAAAAATTCACCTATTCGGAAGGTCTTGACGTGCTCGGCTATTTCATCGAAATCGTGTCGGGGATGCCTTTCGACCAGTTTTTGCGCAAGCGCCTGTTCGACCCGCTCGGCATGAACGACACCTGGTTTTATTTGCCGAATGAAAAAGCTGCACGCCTCGTCAGTGTCCAGGAGAAAAAAGACGGGCAGTGGACTCGCTACCCGGTGACTTTTTACGACACGGACTACCCGGTGAAAGGCGCTAAAAAATTCTTCTCCGGCGGCGCAGGCTTGTCGAGCACGGCGAAGGATTACGCCACTTTTTTGCAGATGTACCTGAATGGTGGCGAGCTGAATGGCAAGCGCATCCTCAGCCGGACAACGGTCGAAACCATCCTGGCAAACCAGGTCGGCGACCTTTTTTCGAGGGGAATCCCAGGCGAGCGTTTTTTCGGCTTGGCATTCGGCGTCTGGACGGAAACCGGCGAGGACAAAGGCGGCAACGGCAGCGTGGGCACGTTCGATTGGGGCGGCTATTTCAACACGCAATATTTTGCTGACCCGGAGGAGAAAATTATCGGGGTACTGATGAAGCAGACGCGGGGAGATGTTGCAGACGAGACGAGCGGGTATTTTCGGCAGTTGATTTATCAGGCGGTAGATGACTAACGCCCGTGTCGCCAAACTCCAGTTTGGCGAGTTGTTCTGCACTCATCAGCCAAACTGGAGTTTGGCTGCACCCGTGTCGCCAAACTCCAGTTTGGCGATGGAGAAAATCAAAATCAATTACTATGAAAGAAAAATACTTCTATCGAGGCAACTTACCTCACCTGCAACCGCCTGAAGGTACTTTTTTCATCACGTACCGGCTTTTCGGTTCAATTCCCACCAACATTATCAGCGAACTAAAGGAACAGCACAAGCAAGCGCTTGCCCAAATTCAACAAGAACATAGGTTGGTGGATGGAGTTAAAATGGACGACCTACCGCCGCCTCAAAGGCAGGTGTGGGAGGCAATTATTCAGAAAAAAGAATACCTGGAAGGCAAGAAGCATTTCAAGCGACTCGACGATTTTTTGGATACCAACTTAAATGAACCCCATTGGCTGAAAAAGGCTGAAATAGCTGAATTGGTGAAAAACTCCTTGCATCATTTTGAAAACCAGCACTACCGGCTCTGGGCATATACTATAATGGCTAATCATGTTCATGCTTTGCTGACCATGCTTCCGGGTGCGCCGATATTGTGGAAAGTATTGCAGGATAGTAAGAAATTCACTGGCAGACAAGCCAATCGCTTACTTGGAAGGGAGGGACAATTTTGGGAAGAGGAAAGTTACGACCATTTGATTCGTGCAAATTGGGAACTCCAAGTCGGGGAATTTGATAGGATTTTATGGTACATTTTAAATAATCCGGTAAAAGCAGGATTGGTAAAAGAATGGCAGGATTGGGCGTGGAGTTTCAGCCATCCTGAATTGTTGGCTGGTTGACATCGCCAAACTGGAGTTTGGCGACACGGTGGCAGGTGCAGCCAAACTCCAGTTTGGCTGAGAATGGTGTAAGCCATCGCCAAACTGGAGTTTGGCGACACGGGGTCAAAACAGAAACCGCCCTCGCATCGCCTCCAAAAACTCCTCCTTCCGCCGCCGTGCAATAGGCGCTTTGAAGCCATTTTCCAGCAGCACGTAGCCGCCGTCTTCCTTCAAAATTTTCTTCACCGACGCTATCCGAACCAGGTGCGACTGGTGCAGGCGAAAAAAATCCTCCTTTGGCAGCAAGTCTTCAAAATCCTTGATGGGGCGTGTCACCACGTGGCGCTCGTTGCCGGCGAGGTGAAAAACGGTGTAGTTGCCGTCGGCTTCGAGGCGCACGATTTGGTCGAGGCTCAGGAAAACGATGCCTTCCTGACTGGTCAACGTGATTTTTTGCAGGCGCTGGGAGCGGGCGCTTTCGAGCAGGTGGGTGATTTTGGCGGGAAAATCGGCGGGCATTTCCGGTTCGATGCGGTCAACGGTTGCGGCTAATTCCACCGGGTTGATGGGTTTGAGCAGGTAGTCGAGGGCATGGTAGCGGAAGGCTTTCAAGGCAAATTCGTCGTGGGCAGTGGTGAAAATCACCTGGAAAGCCGGGTTTGGAAATTTGTCCAGCAAGTCGAAGCCGGTGCCGTCTTCCATCGAAATGTCGAGTAAGACGCCGTGCGGCTGCGTTTGGCGGAGGAGTGGGTAGGCTCTCGCAACACTGTCGGCTTCGCCGCAGATTTCAACATCCGGGCAAAGGTTGGCGAGCAAGTTTCGCAATAGTTGGCGTGCGTCGGGTTCGTCGTCAATGATGGCTATACGTTTCATGTCAGAGAGAGATTTTTGCTGTTAATTCTTGGTTGATAGCGTGTGATAGTATTTGAGCAAGCTTCAACAATCCTCAATCTTGATTTTTAACCGCACCAGCGTTCCCGTCACTTTGACGTCTGCGTCTTTGATTTCCTCCATTTGCACCAGGTCGGTGCGGGCGCTTTTTTCCAGCAATTCCATCCTGCGCCGGGTGATGCTCATGCCGACGGACTTGTGCGGTGGGGCGTCAATCCTGTCAGCACTTGAAGTGCTGACAGGATTTGGGGCAGGCGAAAAACCGTTGCCATTGTCTTGCACGGAGACTTCGAGGTAGCCTGCGTTTTCCCGAAAAAAAATCGAAATTCTGCCGCCACTTACCCGCCCCCGGATGCCGTGCAGGACAGCGTTTTCGACGTAAGGCTGCACCAGCATTGGCGGCAGGCGTACATCGTCAGGGTCGGTTTCCGGGTCAATTTTCACCTCGAAATCGAAGCGGTCGCCAAGGCGCAGTTTTTCCAGGCTCAGGTAGTTTTCGAGCAAGTCCATCTCTTCCGACAGGCTGATTTTTCCGGCGACGGAAGCGTTCAATGTACTGCGAACCAGCCTGGCAAACCGGGAGAGGTAAATGGCGGCGGTTTGGTTTTCATTTTGCACGATGTAGTTCTGGATGGAGTTCAGGCAGTTGAAAATGAAGTGTGGGTTCATTTGCGCTTGCAAGGCTTTGCGCTCCAGTTCTGCCAGTTGTTTTTGTGTGACGATTTCCCGTTTCAGTTGGCGGGTGCGGAATTTGTAGACAGCCAAGCCTGCCGCCGCAACGAGCGCCGCCGCTAAAATCTTTGCCAGCCAGGTTTGCCACCAGCGAGGTTGCACGTAAATTTTCAATTGTGTTTCCGGCGTGCTCTCGCTGCCGGAAAAACTGGCTTTAACTCGAAAAAGATAGTTGCCTGGGGCAAGCCCCGTGTAGGTGATGGATTTTGCGCCGTCCGTCCTGTGCCAATTTTCGTCGAAACCGTCGAGCCGGAATTGGTAGCTCGCCGAGCCTGCTTGCAAAAAACCGGGCGTGGCGAACTCGAAGGCGAACACGTTTTCCGAAGG
>CAZHLB010000455.1:0-5803 GCA_964533005.1 uncultured Saprospiraceae bacterium | reverse complement strand
ATTAAATGATTGATGATTACATGATTACATGATTGTTGATGGAATGGCAGATGGAAGGATGTGCGTTGTCCGACGACATCGCACATCCTGCCATCTGCCATTCCATCAACAATCATGTAATCATGTAATCATCAATCATTTAATCAGAAAGAGGCAGCCAACTGACGCATCTCAAACTTTCATGAAAATGAAACATCCATACCACTGGCTCCTCCTTTCTGCGGCAATGCTATTCGCCGCCTCCGCCCAAACCCAATCCTGCATCGGCGAGCAAGGCGTCGTGCAATGGTTTTTGTACGAAAACGTCAGCACCAGCACCTATCCAAAGCTGCTGCACCGACCGAATTTTCCGCAAAGCCCCACCTGGGTCGAAGACATGCTCTCGCTGGCGTCGCCCATTTATTACAACAACAACTACGGCTCGTTCATGCGGGGCTTCATCAAAGCGCCCGAAACCGGTGGCTACGTCTTCAATATCACCGGCGACGACCTGACCAATTTTTACCTGAGCACCGATAGCACGGAGGAATACCTCGTGCAGATGTGATATACACCCGGCTGGACAGGTACGACAGAACACACCAAATATGCACAGCAAACCTCGGACACCGTGCAGTTGGATTCAGGCACGTATTACTATTTCGAGGCGCTGCAAAAGGAAGGAAGCGGCGGCGATTTCATCTGGGTTCACTGGAAAACCCCCTCCACCATCAATGTCACCACCTGGGAGGTTGTGCATGGCTCGAACCTTTACAAATACGACTGCGAACCTGCCTGCCCTGCCGCCGGAACCGCCTGCAACGACGGCAACTCCAACACGACCAACGACCTGGAAGACGGCGATTGCCGCTGCATCGGCACACCCACCAACCCACCCCCCACCTGCGTCGGCGACCGGGGCGGGCTGATTGCGCTTTATTACGATGGCATTTCCGGCAGCTTCGTTTCGAGCTTGCTCGCCGCCGCCAAGTATCCCGAAGCGCCTGACCGGGCTGACATTTTGAGAACTTTCGAGGGACCCGTCTCGACGGGTTTTAGCTCTTACGGCACGAGGGCGAGGGGTTACCTGCGCCCGCCAGTGACCGGGAACTACATTTTCAACGTGACCGGCGACAACGAAGTGAGGCTGCGATTTCGAACGGTGGCAGGCGACACGGCGACGACGGCGGATGAAATTGCCTGGAACGATGGCTTTTCCGATGATTACGACCACTACAACACGCCGCAGCAAACCTCCGACACGCTGTTTTTGACGGCAGGCAATTTTTACCCCATCGAGTTGCTGCACAAGCAAAACACGGGCAGCAACGACTATTTTGTTTTTTGGAAAACGCCTTTCGCACGGGACACTTCCTGGCACATCATTGACGGCACTTATTTATATAGGTATGGCTGCGAGTGGATTTGCATTCCGAACAACACGCCTTGCAACGACAACGACCCTGACACTTTCAACGACAAGTACACCGCCTGCGCCTGCGCCGGAACGCCTTGCTCCGACCCCGAATGCACCAACTCGCTCGACTACACCCCGCTCGAACCTTGCGACACATCCGAGAATCACTCGACCAATCCAAACGCTTCCTGGCTTTCCTGCCAAGAGTCGCAAAGCCCAAACCCGGAGCGTGGTCTGAGTCATTGGATTCAGTACGATTTCGGCGCAAACTATGCCCTCGACGATGCTAAAATCTGGAATTACAATGCTCTCGGAGCCACCGGGCAAGGCTTCGAACAAGTGGTCATCGACGTGTCTTTCGACGGCGTGAACTGGTCGGAACTGGGCACTTACAACTGGACGGAAGCCACCGGCAACGGCAGCTACGCAGGTTTCATTTCCACTGTTTTTCAAGGAGTTAGCGCACGATACGTCTTGTTCACCGCCCTCTCCAACTTCGACGGCACGGATTGTTTCGGCATCAGCGAAATCTATTTCAACGCCGAAACCTGCCCCCCGGCTGGCACACCCTGCGACGACGGCGACCCGGAAACCATCAATGATGCCTACAATGAATTTTGCTACTGCATCGGAGAGTTCAACCTGGTGAACGACTGCGACGTGGTTCACCTGGTGAAAAATGAAATGCCGGTGCTGACCGGGGAGTACGATGCGGAAATGACCATCAATTCTGCCGGTTTGGTGCGCTCCGGCTTCGAGGTGGTTTACCTGGCGGGCGAATCCATCACGCTCAACGGCAACTTCGAGGTGGAACTCGGGGCGGATTTTTTGGCGCAGATTGCGCCTTGCGACCAGAACTCGAACAGCAAGCCAGGGAAGAAAAAAGGGAAGAAGAAAAAGCTGAATTGATACAAAATCGAAGAGGGCAAATGAAAAGGGCGGTGGAATTTTCCACCGCCCTTTGCATTTGTAAGATGTCGGAAGCCTGCGCCAGCACTACGCTATTTTGTTTTTCTGATTTCTTCAAAACGCAGGCGAAGGCGTTCTTCTTCTTGTTGTTCACGCTCCTTTTTTTTCTGTTCATAAAAATCGCCGACAGCCTGCACGATGTCCGCTCCAAGTTTTTCCCAACTTACCTCCACAAAAAGCGGGATGGTCAAATCTCTTTCCACGAATGGAGCGGCAAGCAAATGGTCGATCAACATTTTTGGATTGTGATGCGGGTAGCGTTCTTTGAAAAAAGTTATCAATTCCGCCAGGGAAAACCGTTGCAGCAGCGCATGAACGTCTCGAAAATCCTTCTCCTCCTTGCGATTAGTAATTGCTTCCAATTTTAGAGCTGTCACGTCTCGCAAGTCAGCCATGCGAATGCCGCCTATCTCGACCGTCGGCAACAAAAAAGGAGCGCCCCACGTGTAGATGTCCAATTTGACACCCTCGAAAGCCCCGGCAAACCCATGCGCTGATTTTTTGAGCAGCAAAAATCCCGGAAGCAAGCGAGCCAGCAAGGCTGCCGCTTCTTCCTTGTCAAAATCTTCATTGGTGAAAAAATCGGCGTCCACCGACATCCGATGTCCCAGTTGAAGGCTGAGGGAAGTGCCGCCCACCAGCCTGAAGTGCTGAAAAAATGGCTCCGCCGAAACGGCGGTGATAATTTTCAGGAGAGCGGGTGTAACTGTCTGGAAGTAGAGCATTTGAAATCCGTTTGTTCAAGGTGAAATAATGCTTTTGCCAGCAGCAAGGCATTTTGTGGCAGGTAAGAAGCGGAGGTCAAGGCTTTTACCAAGTCTTCCCGGCTGTAATACCACATTGCCTCGACTACGTCTTCGATGAGTCCTAAATCAAAGACCCTGCGAATGATTTTATTCTTGTCCCGCTGATAATCAATCTTTTGCAGGTCGCTATCCCAAAACAACCAGGGGGAAAATACAGGCGTCATATTTTCTTCTTCTTTCATCGTTGGCAAATTTAAGTCAGGCATAGTAGTTAAACGCCTGGGTCTCAGTTTTGGCAAGCCTCAATCTTCGCCTCAAAATATGCCCCCGCCTCCACCGCAAAATTCGCCCCGAGCAAAATCCCCGTGTCCGAAGTAAAAAGCACGGCACTACCGTTGGCGACCGTCGCAGTGCTCGCCGTCAACTCCCCATCAGATTTGTAGCCGCCGCCCGCCACCGTCCCGCTCACCACAAGATTGGAAACGCAACCCTGAAAATCCGAAGCCGGTGAAAAACTCACCTGCCCTGCGCAAGCCGCACCCGAAGCGGTGCAATTGATGGCAATCGAATGCCCCAATTTGTTGTAGCCCGTCGCAGTTTCCCACACGTCTGCGCCGCCGGGCAAGGTGCTGGCGAAGCGGATGGCAAATTCGGAGCGGTCAAAAATGGAGGCTTCCGGGTCGGGCAAATTGAGCAGCAAATCGTACGTGTCAAATGGCAAGCCCGCCGGGAGGCAAAGGGTGTGAGCGAGGTTTTGCGAAGCGCCATTTCCCAACCAAAAACGTGGGTCGTCGGGCAGCGAGGCAAACCATTTTTGACCGGAGCCAGTGTGCCGCAAAACCACCTCGACACCCCTCGGATTGAACGGAGCGGCGTAGCCTTCATTCGCCAGCGAAAGGTTGACAGAAACCGTCTGACCCGGCTGCGCTTCGTTTGAAAAAGTGCCGCTCTGCAAGGCAAATCGGTAGCCCAGTTTCTTTTTGATGTCGTCCATGCAGACGCCTGTCCAGTCGTTGTTCACGTCGTTGTTGTACTGCGAATTGAGGTAGGAATAGTGCATCCGCCTGATTTCCGTGTCGCCGTAAGCCCCGCCTCCGCTGGCTGCGCAGTTGTTGAAAGGGTTGTATTCGAAGCAGGTTTCGCCGCCGACTGCGAGGTATTTGCTGTCGGTAGCCAGGTACGGTTTCAGGTTAGCTGTGTCGCCGGTTGGCGGGTTGTCGTAGCTGGCGTAGGTTCCAAAATCATCCTCGCTGGCGAGCAAGCAGTCGTTGTGATGACCGATGCGGGCGATGGCAGTGCCGTTGTGCGCTTGCGCCTGGGTGATGGGCGGAGAGAGGGTAGGGTCGGTGGAAGCGGCATTTCCGTACAAAAATTTCTGCTTCATCTGCGGGTAGCGCACCTGTACCTGGCGGCTGGCAGGCACGGCGTCGAGCAAAGCTTGCAGCACGTCTTTGCGGTCTGTCCAATTTGCGCTCGACAAATAACCCTGTCCATTCACCGAGGCGTCGCCGAAATAGTCGGTGTAATAATTCTCGCCCCAGATGCCGATGAAACCCATCTGCACCACCGCAATCACATCTTCATTTGCCGTCAAAACAGGCTCCAGTTGCCCGATGTGCGCCAACACCCAAGCCTTCGAAGCGTCGCCGTAGGGCGGGCAAACCCAACCGGCGGCGCAGTTGCCCGGCGTCGGCTCGACGGTGTAGGCAAAGCGCACGATGAGCTTCACCCCGGCGGCTCGTGCGGCTGCAAAATCAACCGCCATGCTGTCGAGAAAGGCTTGTGAAATATTGCTGGAAAGAAAATTATCGAGAATGAAGTACCTGAAAACCAGTGTGCTGTAAATGGAATAATTGGCGCTGGGCGGCGTGTGCAAGTTGCGATAGCCGCTCAATTCGGCGCTGTCGAGGGTGATGTAGTTGCTGGCGAAGGTCTCCGAATAGCGATAAAAACCACGCTCCGGGTTGGCAAAATCGGCCGTGGAAGCGCCATAATTGATGGTGGTTTGCGCAAGCAAAAATGGGCAGGCGAAAATTGTCAAAACGAAAGGGAAGCAGAAAAATCGAAGGGAACTCATGGCTTTTTTTTGACTGCCAAGATAGCCATCTGAGCGACTCGGTTTACGTTTACTAAACTTTCAAAGTTTAGTAAACGTAGGCTCCGTTTTAGGTTCCTCAATTTTTCACCCACATCTCCTTTTTCATCTCAAAATGAGCCTCGCCGCTCTCCGTAACGCCCGATTTCTGCCAGCCATGGCGCCTATAAAATTCCTCCGCCCTCGTCCCAACGGCAGTGCTGAGCCAAAGGCTATCTAAACCTTGCTGGCGAAAAGTCCAGTCCAGCATCAATTTGTGCAGTTGTTTGCCGATGCCCTGATTTTCAAATTCCGGCTGGATGAACAAAGCCCAAACATTGTGAAACATCACGTCCACGATGGCGAAGCCTACAATCCTGTCGTCAACGGTGCAAACCCAACCTTTCCCGTGCTCCTCTTCCAGCATTTCCACGTAATCCGCTTCCGTCACACGCCCCTCGTGCGACAGCACATTTTCTTTGACTGCGAGCCGGACGACGTGCATTCCGGGAATATCGGCGGGGGTGGCTTCTCTGAATTTCATGCTGTATTTTTTATTTGAGGAGGCTGTATCATAAGTCGTTAGGCACGTCTGCAAGTCGCTTTTGTCATCCTCGC
>CAZHLB010000454.1:0-5811 GCA_964533005.1 uncultured Saprospiraceae bacterium | reverse complement strand
ATTAATTCAGGTGAAACCAATGCCAGCGACACCATTTATGCCCGACCCGACGAAGCAGCGGAAATCGCCGAAACCATTGATTTGCAAATAGAAACAGCACCCGCCTATTCCATCGGAACGGCTGCTGCACAGTTGTATATTTTGTCAGAAAACGCAACAAATACCTGGACGGGCGGCGGCGACGGGGTGAATTGGTCGGATGCGGTGAATTGGAGCGATGGTTTTGCGCCGGTGGCTTGCCAAAATGTGGCGCTGGCGGGTGGAAGTTTAGTGATGGTTGCGGCAGGTGTCGGCGCAGTTGGGAAGACGCTTGAAGTAGCGCTTGGGGCGGAATTGGAAGTGACGGGCACTTTGGAGGTGGGGCAATAAGGCTTTCTTGGGCGAACTTTCTCAAAAAAACGGGTTCTGTCTTGCCAGTTTTTTCACCCGTTTCACCTGGTACTTCACAATTTCAGCGTAGTGCGGCTCGCCTTTTTTGATTCTCAAATGGGTGATAGAGCAAACAAGTGCCACCTTCATTTTTTTCCTGTCCATTCCGACCGGCACAATTTCGCAGGCGACGCCACCCTGGTCGGCCATATTCACGAATGAGTGAATTTCAAAAACCGTGGCAAGGGTGATTTCCTCGCCGGGCAATTTTTCCCGTAAAATAGGCAATACTTCCCTTTCAGGGCTTGCTTTGATAGGCAAATCCGGCTTTACCAATGCAATCAATTGTTGTTCATTTAGTATCAACATGGTTTGAAAGTTGGCTCATGTAGGCTTTGAGAGAAAAGTGTAGCCAAACTCCAGTTTGGCGATGAGCGACACCGCCAAACTGGAGTTTGGCTACACCAGGATTTCACCCAAGCCCGACATGAGCCTGAAAGTTTTATTGAATTTCAAACGAGGACTGTCTTTTTTACCTAAACAACCCCGCCTGCTCCCACCTCCCAATCAAAGCCCTGCTGCGGGCATATTTTTCCCGAAGTTCCATCAGGCGTGCTTGAAAAGCCACGGCTTTTCCTTGAAACGCCGCCAGGTCTTTCAAATCCTTCAACATCTCCGTCGCCAGTTCGTAAGCCTTCCCGGTTTGCTGCTGAATGTTGAATTGGACACTCTTCCACAAAGTCTCTTCCTGCCCCGCCAATTGCCGCATTCTCTTTTCGTGAGCGGCACGGGCTTCGGCTTCCTCCCTGGCTTTGCGTTCCTTTTCTTTTTCGGCGCTCAAGGTGCGAAGTTGACCGGGAGAAAGCGACGGCAACGCAGGAGGCAGTGCGGCAGGCAGTAATTTTTCCAAGCGTTTTTTCAATGTCATTTCCAGCCGTGCCTCGCCTTTCAGCAGGCGGGAAAGCCAGTCGAGGCGCTCATTTTCAGGCAATTGGCGCAGCAGATTTTCGTAGTTCACCTCGGTTGCAGCGGTTTCGGGACTGGCAGCTTGCGCCGCCGACACGAGGTCTTTGTCAATTTCAAAAAAATTAGTGAAGGCTTTCAACGCAGCGCTCATGCGTTTGAGATTGGCAGGTACGGGCGGCGTGGGCGGTGGCAGGTCAGTTTCATCCTCATCCTCCTCGTCAAAATCCTCGTCTTCTTCGTCCTCGAAGGGCTGGGAAAATTTAGCCCAGGCAAGGTAGAGCGCCCGGTAGTCGCCATTGAGAATGTCATCTCGAAGGGGCGTCAGGTCGCCGAGGTCGAAATCTTCTTCTTCCATCCAGCCGCCGCCTTCCTCCTCATTCAGCTCGATATCAAGCAAATAAAACTCGCCTTTTGGCACAAGCTCGATGTAGGATTCCGACCTATCCCTGCCGAAAAGATAAGGTTTGATGCCCTTGGCGTCGGTCAGTTTGGCAGGCAGGCGAAACATCAGCCGCTTCGTGCCCCAATTGGTGAAATACAGCATGGCGTCGAAGTATTTTTCGAGCACGTGTTCCGGCTTGTGCCGGAAGTCGCTGTAGTGATAAAGGAAGGTGGCGGAATTGGCGCTCACCTCTCCCCGGCTCGAAAGCGCATTGACTTCCTTGCGCTCGCTCTCGGTCAGCGGGCGGTCAATGGTTTTGAATTTGTAGCATTGAAATTCACTCATAATTGCTTCATTTTGCGTGGCTTGAAAAAGGATTGCAAAACACGAAATTTCAAATGGAATACACAAAGAATGTAAAACGGCAAATCCGGGAACTGGCGTCCCTGCTTTACGAAAGGGAACTGAACGGGGAGCTTTCCAAACTCGACAAGGACTTTGAAGCATGGCGAAAGGGCATTCTGTCGCCATTCGAGTTGAGCGAAAAAATCCACCATTTTCACCAAAACGAAGCCAGGGAACTGTTTAATAAATTCACCACCAACTCCGTGCTGGACATGAACGTGGCTTGGGGCATCGTCCAGGGGAAGCTGAAAAAAGAAGAAGTATCTGCGGAGGTGGCGGAGGCTTTGGCGAGGCAGATTGCGTTTTACAGGAGTCAGTTGGAAGCGGGATAAATAGCGTCGCAACCATTTTCTCCGCCTGACTGAAACTCAAAATTGAACTTACCTTGCAGGCAAGTTGAAAACTGCACAAACATCATGATGAACAAGAAAGACCTGCAAAACAGACAAAAAGTCCTCTTTCAACAGCTTGAATTGATGAACCTGTTTGAGCAAGAATTTCTCGAACAATACGGGAAGCGGCGTTACGAAGAAAGAATCAATGAAATTTTGGACGAGTCGCTGCTCATCAGAAAACTGCTGACTGAAATGGAAAAACCATCTTAAATTACCTTCAAAATCAAAAGCAATGAATCAGTTCAAACCAGTCATAGATACCGGGCAAGTGCTTCAAACTATCGCTCAAATGTTGGACGAAATCAAAACCGGGCTTCAACCTGAAAAGCTATCGGCTGCCGACAGAGCCGAATTGATAGAAGGGTTTCTGGAAATAGAAGCGCAGGCTTACAAATGCAAGTTGGGGCTGAGAATTAGAGAATTGGCAGAAGTCAATCCCGATGCGACGACACGGGAAGCCATGCTTCAAGTCCTTTCCACTTTGCCGAATGACTTGCCAGCAAACATGCTTTCCGAACTTGCCAAGTACGCAGCCAAAGAGTGGGAACGCAGGACGGAACTTGCGGCTGCCTGACCTCTCACCTGGCTATGAGATTTCAAAATGGACTTCATACTCAACCCACAACTCGAACTCGCTTTCCAATACGTTCGCAACACGAACAAAAACATCTTCCTGACCGGCAAGGCGGGAACCGGAAAGACCACTTTCCTCCACCAAATCAAGGCGGAAGGCTTCAAGCGCATGGTCGTCCTCGCCCCGACGGGCGTGGCTGCCATCAATGCCGGCGGCATGACGATTCACTCGTTTTTTCAGCTTCCCTTCGGGCTGAACGTGCCCGGCGTGAAGCGGGAAGAAACCAGTCGGGGCTTCAACCGGCAGAAAATCAACCTGATACGCAGCCTCGATTTGCTCGTGATAGATGAAATCAGCATGGTCAGAGCCGACCTGCTCGATGCGGTGGACGAAAAACTCCGCCGTTATCGTGACTACTCCAAACCCTTCGGCGGCGTCCAGCTTTTGATGATTGGCGACCTGCATCAGTTGCCGCCGGTGGTCAAAGAAGACGAATGGCGGTTGTTGAGCCAGCATTACCAGACGCCTTATTTCTTTGGCAGCCTCGCCCTTCGGCAGTCCGACCCGGTGACCATCGAATTGAAGCATATTTTCCGCCAGAGCGATGAGCATTTCATCGGTCTGTTGAACAAGGTGCGGGACAACCAATTAGACGCCAGCATTTTAGAAACGCTGAACAGCCGCTACGTCCACAATTTTCAGCCTTCCAAAGATGAAGGTTACATCACTTTGACCTCGCACAACGCCGCCGCTCACGAAATCAATGGCGAAAAACTGGCAGGCATCCCTGAGCCGTCTCATTTTTTCAAGGCGGAAATCAAAGGCGAGTTCCCGCAATTTTCCTTCCCGACCGAGGAAACGCTCGAATTTAAAGTCGGCGCTCAGGTCATGTACGTCAAAAACGACTCGCCCGAAAAACGCTATTTCAACGGCAAAATCGGCGTCATTACCCGCATCGAGGAAGGTTTCATTTATGTGCGCAGCAAGGGCGAAAACGAAGACATTGCCGTCTCGCCGGTGGAGTGGAAAAATGTCAGGTACACCCTCGACGAAGCCACCAAAATCGTGAAAGAGGAAGAAATCGGCGTCTTCAAGCAGTACCCGCTCAAACTCGCCTGGGCAATCACCATCCACAAAAGCCAGGGTCTGACTTTCGAGCGAGCCATTATTGATGCGCAGGCTGCTTTTGCGCACGGGCAGGTCTATGTTGCGCTCAGTCGCTGCAAGAGTTTCGAGGGCATCGTGCTGCGCTCGAAGATTCAATTTTCCAGTGTGAAAACGGACGGCGTGGTCAAAACCTACACCGAAGAAGCCGAGCGCAACGCCCCCGACGAGAACCACCTGCACCAATCCAAGCGAGTTTACCAGCAAGATTTGCTGCTCGAAATGTTCAGTTTCAAAGAAATGAGACGCCAGTTAGACAAACTGAACCGCCTGTTTTTGGAGCATCCCGGCGCACTGACCCAGGCGGGAATGCAGCATTTTCAAACACTCTGCGAAAAGGCGAGGGACGAAGTTTTCACCGTCGCAGACAAGTTTGTGCCACACCTGCGCCTCTATTTTTCGCAAGCGGAAATGCCCGAAGAACACGCCGAATTGCAAGCCCGCACCCAAAAAGCGGGCGCTTATTTTTCCGAAAAACTCAAAGACGCCCTCCTGCCGGAAATCAAAAACCTGCATCTCGCTACCGACAACAAAACCGTCATCAAGGCTGCCACCGAGCATTTTGAAAATCTGGAAAAGGAGATTTTCACCAAAAACGCCTGCTTCGCCGCTTGCCAGCAGGCATTTTCCACGCAAGCTTACGTGCGGGCGAAAGCGAATTCGGAAATTGATTTTACCAACTCGAAAACTGCAGCCCCAGCCGCCTCGTCCGGCGCTCCGAAAGGCACACCGCACCCCGAACTGTACGCCCGCCTGCTGCAATGGCGCACCCGCACGGCGATTGACAACGAGGTGGAACTTTGGGAAATTCTGCCCACCCGCTCCCTCGTCGAGTTGGTGCAAAACCTGCCCACGACGACTGTCGCTTTGAAAAAAATCAGCGGTATCGGCGACGCCAAACTCAAGCGTTTCGGTGCTGGCATCCTTGAAATCATTGAAAAATATTGCACCGAGAAAAAAATCTCCGTCCAGCTTTCCATGCCAACTGAGTTGGCAAATCCACCGAAGGTGAACACGAAGCGGGTCAGTTTCGAGCTGTTCAAATCCGGCAAAACCATCGAAGAAATCGCTGCCGAGCGCAAGCTAACCTCGACCACGGTTGAAACACATCTTGCCCATTTCGTGGGCATGGGCGAGTTAGACGTGATGGATTTACTGCCGCTGGAAACGGTGGAAAACATTGCCCGTTTTTTCATGGAGCAGGAGACGGCTTCGCTCTCGGAAGCGAAGGCGCATTTTGGCGAGGCACATACTTACGGGGAAATCAAGATGGTGTTGGAATACATGAAGGCGAATCAGGGAGAAAACTAAGCCTTGACCAGAAATGTCATCTGAAAAAAAATGAAATTTTTTTTCAGATGACATTTCTTGCCCGCAGCTAAACCTCCTAAACTATCTAAACCTCTTCAACCTTATTCAAGCGTATGAGCCAGCAACACATTCCATTCATTCACAACTACTGCGACCGGTGGTGCGAGCGTTGCCGCTTCGCAGCCCGTTGCGCCGTCGGCTCCGACGAGAATTTGGAGAATTATGAGCTTCAAATGGCGCTCGCC
>CAZHLB010000453.1:0-5828 GCA_964533005.1 uncultured Saprospiraceae bacterium | reverse complement strand
TCCAAAGAGTGTCTCGTCGAAAAGGTCGGTGACCACCTGGTTCTCGATTGGGCGAGAGGAGGCGTTGCCAAGCGTTTCGTAGAAGTTGCGATACATGTTCACCAAGTCATGACCGAAGTCGCCGCGCAGGAAGAAGCTGAAGTCGAACTTGTTGAAGCGGAACGAATTCTGGAGACCGAGAGAGAAGTCCGGCAAGCCGTTGCCGATGACCGCACGGTCGGCTTGGCCCAAGCCCGTTTCAATCAAGCCGTCGCCGTTCACGTCCTTGAACTTCCAGTTGCCGTCGTCAGCTACGCCTTCATAAACGGGACCCACGATTTGACCCAGTTCCTGTCCGCCGAAAACGCCGATGGTCGGGTCGTCATTCTGACCCGGAGCGCCTGGGGAAGTGCTGAAATCATAAGTCACCGGGTCGGTACCCTGGAAGAATTTGAAAGTGGCATCTGCCGCGTCTTCCAGTTCAAGCGTGGTTTTGTAAGTAGCGAAGGTGACGCGAGGTTCCCAGCTAAAACCAGCATCTTTTGCATAGTTGTAGCCGAGCGACAGTTCAACGCCCCGGCTTTGCAAAGCCACGTCTTCGAGGTTCGCCCAAGTCGTGTTGGCGAAGTTCGGCGGCTGCGGCACCCGGACGGGGTAAATCAAGTCGTTCGTCTTGCGATTGTAAAAGTCGAGACTGCCGGTGAGTTTGTAATCCATCAGGGCGAAGTCAAGACCTGCATCGAACTCGCCTTTTTGCTCCCATTTCAAATCCGGGTTAGCGTTGCGGGTAGGCCCGATGGCGGGCGTGTATGCGCCGTTGTAGTAGAAGTTGCCCTGGCGGGAATAGAGGAACTGCGACAGGTAGCTGAACGGAGGCAGCGAGCCGGTGATGCCATAAGCAACACGCAGTTTCAACTGGTCAACGCCGCCGATGTCGGCAAGCTTGGTAATGTCAACACCAGCACTGACGGCTGGGAAAATGCCCCACTGGTTTTCCGCACCAAAACGGGTCGAGCCCTCCCTGCGCACGGAAGCCATGAGGAAATAAGTGTCGTCAATGTTGACATTGGCGCGACCGAAGAAGCCGATGACTTTGTAGCGGTCTTTACCGCTGAAAACGGCATTGGGGTCGCCCAGTGCCGCCCGCTGACCGAAGTTCAAGTTGTTGAAATTCAGGTCGTTGGTGATGAACCGGGTAGCTTGCGCCTGGAAGCTCTCATTGGTGAACTCCTGGTAGGAATAGCCGCCCAGCAGCGTCAGAGAGGAACTGTTTCCAAAGTCCATGTCATAGCGCAAGGTGGTTTCCGTCAGTTCGGTGGAGCGGTCTTCCGTGCGACGGCTAGCAAAGCCTTTCTCGTTGAAACCCCTGAAATAAGAGGTGCTTGGATACCATTCTGCAAACAGGTCACTCTCCTTTTGCTGCGAATAGGAAAGAGAGTAGGTCAGCCCATCCACTATTTCGAAGTCGCCACGCACGTTCACGAGCAGGTCTTTCAACGTAGCGTCGTTGATGTTTTGCTCGGCGATGGCAAGCGGGTTGAAATAGTCGAAGTTTTCCTGCTGGAAATAGCCGCCGTACTTCGTGTCGAGGTCGGCGTTGTAGTCACCAGCGGCAGCATCCTCCCAACGAGCGGGAGCGGTCGGGTTGTAAATCGAGGCATAGTAAAATGCCTGGTTGAAGCCAAGCTGCGACCTTTTCTCCGTAGCGGACACGTTCAGCCCCAAAGTCAGCCTGTCGTCGAGGGCTTTTTGCGAGAGGTTCAGCCTGCCGTTAAGTTGGTTGAAACCGGTGTTGATGCCGATGCCCTCGATGTCGCGGTAGTTGAAAGCGGCGCGGTAGGAAGTACCGTTGCCCATGCCTCCCGACAAAGAGATGTTGTGAACGTGCGACAATGCGTTTTGCGTCACCAAATCCATCCAGTCGGTGTCTTGACCAAAATCAAGCTCTTCGACGGATTTGTGGTTGAATTTCGCCTGCGTGATGGCTCTCAGCCGCAGGAATTCCTCCCTGCCAGCCACGTCCACCGACTTGCCGATTCTTTCCGTCGTCACGTAGCCGTTGTACTCGATTGCGCCCCTGCCTGCCCCACCTTTCTTAGTGGTGATGAGAATGACGCCGGAGGAAGCGCGGGAGCCATAGATGGCAGCAGCGGAACCGTCCTTGAGCACGTCCACGGATTCGATGTCGTTCGGGTCAACCGTCTCCAGCGAAGCGCCGATGATGCCGTCGATGACGACGAGCGGCGAGGTGGCGCCGAGGGAGCTTAGACCCCGCAGACGGATGGTCGGAGAGCCGTTCGGGTCGCTGCCCGGCGAGGAGATGGACAAACCAGCCACTTTGCCTTGCACCAACTGGAGCGGGTTGTTGACCTGCCCTTGGTTGAAGTCTTCCGCCTTCACGGAAGAAATGGAACTGGTCACCTCCTTGCTTTTCTGCGTGCCGTAGCCGGTAACCACGACTTCTTCGAGCAACGAGCCTGCCGTCAGGGTCACGTCCACCGAGTTCGATGCACCGATGGCCACGCGGGAAGAGCCGTAGCCGGTGTAAGTCACTTCGAGTTCCGTTGCCCCTGCGGGTACTTGTAAGGAATACGAGCCATCCACGTCGGTAATCGTACCTGAGCTGGTACCTACGACGAGGATGTTCGCTCCGATGAGTGGATCGCCAGTCTGTCCGTCGGTCACTTTGCCCGAAATGGTGCGCTGTGCCATCGCCAGACTGCTGAAGCCCATTGCTACGACAAATAGCAATAGGACTTTCGTCAGATTGTCGAACTTAAGTTTCATACAATATAGGTTTAGTTGAAAAATGAAATTGTTGCTAAAGGATGGGTTCAGTAGGGAAAGCTTGTTTTGGACATGGGATGGGATGGAAAGTGTTTCAAAAACGCTTAGGGGTGGCAAACTTCTAAAAAATTAAGAACTGGCAAAAGGCTGTTTTTGGATACCTGCCATGCGAAGGCGAAAAGGTTGCTCCTTTTTCAGCCCTTCCCTAACGAAATCGGGTAGGGCTTCGCTGTTTAGCCAGGCACCCTAAATTGCCGAACGGGGTTTGCCAATCAAGCCGCCACCGCTTCTTTTGCTGCGTTTTGAAACACGTCCTCCGGTAAATATTTCGGGGTTGCTCCTTTTTTCGTAGCCACAAAAGCCCCGGCGGAGCAAGCCGTTTCGAGGCATTCTTTTTCGTCCGCTCCTGCCATCAACTTGCTCAAAAAAGCGCCGAGAAAAGCGTCGCCGCTGCCGATGGTGTCCTGGACTTTGACTGGAAATCCTGTTTGGGTAAAGAGACCGTTGTCGTTTATCAATGCCGCCCCGCGAGCGCCCCTCGTCACGATGAGGGCTTCGAGGCGGAAGTAGTCTTTCACAAATTCCATCTTGGCATCCTCGTCCCCGCTTGCGCCAAACCAGCCGCCGATGATGTCCAATTCTTCATCGTTCATCTTGACAATCGTGGCTTTTGGGAGCAACTCTGCCAGCAATTCTTTCGAGTAAAATGGCGTCCGCAGGTTCACGTCGAACACCCGCACCGGGGCAAGTTCGAGCAGTTGAAGCAGGGTGTTTTTGGTTGCTACCGAGCGGCAGGCGAGGCTGCCAAAAACGAGCAAGTCCGCACTTTTTACTGCTTGAATCGCAGACTCGAATGGTTGGATGGCATCCCAGGCGGCGGGCTGAACGATTTCGTAGGAAGGCGAGCCATTCGCATCCAAAGTCACTTTCACGATACCTGTCGGCAAAGCCCGGTCAACTTGCAGCAAATCCGTCACGATGCCTTTGTCTTCAAGAAACAGCCGCAGCTCTCCGCCCAATTCATCAGCGCCAATGCGGCTAATCATTTTTGCCTGCAAGCCGAAAGTGTTGGCATGATAAGCCACGTTCATCGGAGCGCCGCCAGCCACTTTTCCGGTGGGTAGCAAATCCCAGAGGACTTCGCCGAAACAGACCAGTGTCGAGTTATTTTTTGCCACTTAACTTAGTGATGGGTGATTAGTGATTGGTGATTGGTGATTGGGGCGTCCCAATCACCAGTCACCAATCACCAATCACCACCTATTTTTTCAGCAACCGCTTCTCCAAATCTTCCAGCGAGACGCCCTTCGTTTCGGGCATCATCTTCCACACGAAAATTAGTTGGAAAACCATCATCACGGCAAACGCTGCGAAAATGGGCCCCTGCCCGAATTTGCCTGCGAGAAAGGGGACGTTCCCGGCAATCAGCGCTGCAAAAACCCAGTGCGTGCTGCTGCCGAGCGAGTTCCCCCAAGAGCGTACTTGGTTAGGAAATATCTCTGAAATGAAAACCCAAATCACCGCCCCTTGCCCGATGGCATGAGCAGCGATAAAAACGAACAGCAAGATCGGCACGAAAGCGCCGCCCGCAGTGCCGCTGTAAAATGCCCACGCCACCAGCGACAATGAAATGATGTACCCGAACGACCCGATGTACATCAAAAACCGCCGCCCCATTTTGTCAATCAAAGCCAAGCCAAGCATGGTGAAAATCAAATTGACCACGCCAATACCGACCGACGAAAGCAGCGCCGAGCTTGCCGCCATGCCTGCATCTTCGAAAATGCGGGGGGCATAGTAAATCACTGCATTGATGCCGGACACCTGGTTGAAAAAGGCGAACAAAAAGGCAAGCAGAATGGGCAGTTTGTAGCGCCCGGAAAAGAATTCTTTCAAGCTGCCGGACTCCACTTTTACGTGGCGGCTCTCCTGAATGGCAGCTACCGCAGCCTCCGCCGTTGCCGGGTTGATGAGTTGCAAAGTGCGGCGGGCTTCATCCACTTTCCCTTTCCGCAAAATCAGCCACCGGGGGCTTTCCGGCACCGTCATTACTAATATGGTGAAAAGCAAAGAAGGAATTGCCACGATGCCGAGCATCCACCGCCAACTGTCGGGGCTTCCCGTGCCGATGAGCCAATTGGAAAAGTAGGCTATCAAAATGCCGAACACAATGTTGAACTGGAAAAGGGCAGTGAGTTGCCCCCGTTTTTCCCTCGGCGAGATTTCAGCTATGTACATCGGCGCAACCACCGACGAAGCGCCCACGCTCAAGCCGCCGATGAACCGGAAAAACATGAGCGAATACACGCCCGGCGAAAAGGCGCATCCCAAAGCTGAAATCAAATAAAGTATGGCTATCCAAAACAAGGTGGGTTTTCTGCCGAATTGCTCCGCAGGCAAGCCGCCGAAAATTGCGCCGAGGATGGTGCCGTACAAAGCCATCGCCACCATCTGCCCGGTCATGGCGTCGCTCATGCCCCAGAGTTGTTGGAGGGTTTTTTCGCAGCCGGAAATCACTGCCGTGTCCAGCCCGAAAAGGAAGCCGCCGAGGGCGACCGTGATTGACCAGTAGAGTACTTTGCGGTAGTTCATTTTGTTGGTAGTTGGCTTTTAAATTTGGTGTTGGGGCTATTGCCAAAAGGCAGGGGGAGTGTTTGAGTTGCGACAAACGTACTGCCTGGGTTGGCAGTGGCATTTCAGGATTTGTTCAAAGTTGTTCAAAATTGTTCCGTTGGGAATTTTTTGCTTATCAAGTTGAATGGCAGGATTTTAAAGGACTTTTCAAAATAACCAAGTAGATAGATGGTTTCGATTATGTTGCGTGTGACTTTAAAAATGTTGCACTGAATTCTGATGCCATTAAGAAAACAAGCGCCAATCATCTCGAATATTTCAACCGTCTTGTTTTGCGTCCCTTTTGTCATTCCCGCAGGCAATCTCTGCGTCCCAAGCACGTCTGGCTGAGTCTGACTGAGTCGCTTTTGTCATCCTCGAAGAGGAACCGTCCCGTCTGATGTGCCGTCTGCAAGTCGCTTTTGTCATCCTCGAAGAGGAACCGTCCT
>CAZHLB010000452.1:0-5841 GCA_964533005.1 uncultured Saprospiraceae bacterium | reverse complement strand
TTTGCGCCGCCCCTCCCCCCTGTGGGGGGTTGGTCCAAGTCTGCCCGAGTGGGGGTTCGGCGCTACATTTCGCCTGCCAAACCCTACCTTCGCCACCCTATTTTTTTCCTCGCACCCAGGCATACGCAACCATAAAAATTCAAATTCAAAATGCCTCACGCTGAAACATTGACCAGTGCCCCCCAATCACCAATCACCAATCACCAATCACCAAAAACCGAAATCTTCATCAAAGGCGCCCGTGCCAACAACCTGAAAAACATTGACCTAATCATCCCGAAAAACCGCCTCGTCGTCGTCACCGGCGTCAGCGGCAGCGGCAAATCGTCCATCACGATGGACACGCTCTATGCCGAAGGGCAGCGCCGCTACGTGGAAAGTCTCAGCAGCTACGCCCGCCAGTTTTTGGGCAGGATGAAAAAACCGGACGTGGATTTCATCAAAGGCATCTGCCCCGCCATCGCCATCGAGCAAAAAGTCAGCACTTCCAACGCCCGCTCCACCGTGGGCACGCTCACTGAAATTTATGACTACCTGCGCCTGCTCTACGCTCGCATCGGGCGCACCATTTCGCCGGTTTCCGGACAGGAAGTGAAGCGGCATTACGTCAGCGACGTGGTGGATTTCATCCAAAATCAGCCGGAAGACACGAAGGTGCAACTGTTCATCCCCCTGCCCGTGAAGTACCAGGACAGGACGCTGGGGCAGGAACTGAACCTGCTTTTGCAAAAAGGCTACTCCCGCATTTTTTGGGAAAACGGGCTGCATCAAATCCAGGACGTGCTCGGAAACGGCGAGTTCGATTTGAAAAAAACGGTCAACGAGTACCGGGGAGAAGACATCCGCATTCTCATTGACCGCTTCGCCGTGGCGCATGAGGACGAAGAAAATACCAAGCGCATCGCCGACTCGGTGCAGACGGCTTTTTATGAAAGCGAGGGGGATTGCATGGTGGAGGTGGTGACTGGTGATGAGAGACTGGTGACTGGGCAGGACGCCACCCAATCACCAATCACCAATCACCAATTACCAATCCACCATTTCAACACCCGCTTCGAGTTAGACGGCATGGAATTTTTGGAGCCGACGCCGCAGCTTTTCAACTTCAACAACCCCTTCGGCGCTTGCCCAGCCTGCGAAGGTTTCAGCCAAATCTTGGGAATTTCCGAGGAAAAGGTCGTTCTCGACCCATCAAAAAGTGTGTTCGAGGGCGCCATCGCCTGCTGGTCGGGCGAGAAATATGGCGAATTGCTGAAGGAGTTTTTGAAGGTAGCGCACCGCTTCGATTTTCCCGTTCACAAGGCTTATCAAGATTTGACGCACGAGCAGCGCCGCTTGCTTTGGACGGGCAACCAGCATTTTGAAGGCATCAACGCTTTTTTCAAGGAACTCGAAAGCAACCTCTACAAAATCCAGAACCGGGTGATGCTTGCCCGCTACCGGGGCAAAACGGCTTGTCCGACCTGCAACGGCGGGCGCTTGCGCAAGGAAGCGACTTACGTCAAAGTGGGCGGCAAAGCAATCACCGAGTTGGTTGAAATGCCAGTGGATGAGTTGCTGGTTTTCTTTGAAAACATCACTTCCACCGAGGGCAACCATCAATCAGCAATCAGCAATCAACAATTAAAAATAGCCGCCCGCCTGCTCCTCGAAACCAAAAACCGCCTGCGTTTTATGTGCGACCTCGGCTTGAAATACCTGAATCTCAATCGTTTGTCCAACACCCTGAGCGGCGGCGAAACGCAGCGCATCAACCTCACCCGCACCCTCGGCAGCAACCTCACCGCCTCGATGTACATCCTCGACGAACCCAGCGTCGGCTTGCATCCAAGAGATACAAGCCGCTTAGTCGAAGTGCTGAAAAGCTTGCGAGACCTCGGCAACACCGTCGTCGTTGTGGAGCATGAGGAGGACATCATTAAAAATGCGGATTACCTTATCGACATCGGCCCGGCGGCGGGTATTCACGGCGGCGAGGTCGTTTTTGCCGGGGCTTACGAAAAAATCTACGACGAGGCGACCGAGAGCCTGACCACCAAATACATGAGCGGCAAAATGAGCATCCCCGTGCCGCAAGTGCGCCGCAAGGCAGTGCGCTGGCTGGAACTCAAAGGCTGCCGCCAGCACAACCTGAAAAACATAGACGTCAAAATTCCGCTGAACACCCTCACCGTCGTCACCGGCGTGAGCGGCAGCGGCAAGACGACGCTGGTGAAAGACATTTTGTACCCGGTGCTAAAAAAGCAGTTTGGCGAGCCTACGCCAAAAGCGCCGGGCTTGCACTCTGCCCTCGAAGGCGACTTTCGGTCGGTGGCGCAGGTGGAAATGGTGAACCAAAGCCCCATCGGAAAATCCAGCCGTAGCAACCCGGTGACCTACGTCAAAGCCTACGACGCCATCCGAAACCTCATGTCTGCGCAGCAACTGAGCCGCATCCGAGGCTTCACGCCGGGGCATTTCAGCTTCAATGTCGAAGGCGGGAGGTGCGAAACTTGCCAGGGCGAGGGCGAGCAAATTATCGAAATGCAATTCCTCGCCGACGTGCGTTTGGAGTGCGAGGATTGCAAGGGCAAACGCTTCAAATCCGACGTGCTGGACGTGCAGTTCAAGGGCAAAAACATCTTTGAAATACTGGCGATGAGCGTGGAAGAAGCCCTGCAATTTTTCGCCGGGCACAAGGATATCGTGAATAAAATCAAGCCATTAGATGACGTGGGCTTGGGCTACGTTCAACTCGGTCAAAGCAGCAGCACCCTGAGCGGCGGCGAGGCGCAACGGGTGAAACTTGCCAGTTTTCTCGGCAGCGGCGGCAAGCAAGGCAGTATCCTTTTCATCTTCGACGAGCCGACGACGGGCTTGCATTTTCACGACATCCGCAAGCTGTTGGACGCTTTGAATGCGCTGGTTGAAAACGGCCATTCAGTGCTGGTCGTAGAACACAACATGGAGGTCATCAAGTCGGCGGATTGGGTGATTGACTTGGGTCTCGGCGGCGGGAAGGAAGGCGGGGAGTTGGTTTTTCAGGGGAGACCGGAGGAATTGGCGAAGGTGGAAAGGTCTTGGACGGGTAGGTTTTTGAAGGAGAAACTAGGCTAAAGTTTCAGGTGACGGACTTACCTTTGAAAAAAAATCTACCATGCCTTACAGTGATTTCACATTGAGCAAACTGCGCCAAAAGTTTCAAATTGGACACCAGTTGACCACGCTATTTCCGCTGCCGGTAGCTCCCATCGAGCCAAGCGAGCGACTCCGGTTCGACATTCAGGAAGGTTTGTCTTTTCCGAACACTACCGAAAAAGCAAAGTCAGAGTGGCTAGTTGGCCCCATCCTCAAAGAACTGCATCGAAACAAGCCACACTTTAGCATTTTCTCCGGCTATTCATTTGATATTGAAAAGGAAGAGCAATTGAATGGCGTCTGCGACTTTATCCTCAGCGCAAAGACGCAAATCGTGGAGTTGGAAGCGCCAGTTTTCTGCCTGATTGAAGCAAAAAGAGACAGCATCGAAGATGGCTGGGGACAATGTGCAGCCGCCATGCTGGCTGCCCGAAAATTTAACTTGCGAGACAACAAGCCCATCCATACGATTTACGGAGCGGTCACCAACGCCTTTGATTGGGTTTTCATGAAACTCGAAGGAGATACCGTTTACATCGATAGTGAAAGGTATTTTTTGAAAGAATTGAGTCAACTACTTGGCAGGCTTGACTATGTCCTTGAACAAAGTTTGGAGGAGGCTTTGGCGGTGGTTTAAATTCTCGCAAACAACTATGATTTTTTTTCAAACAAGAAGCCCTGAAAATCAGCAACTCGCTGAGTTTCAGGGCTTCTTGTTTTAGCCTCTATCCTTTTTCAGCCATTGCTGTCCAGCAACGCTTCTCCAATTGACATGAACATCTTCTCCACATTCTCCCCCGTCTTTGCGCTCGTCAAAATATCCGGTTGGGTGGGCAGTTCGGCTTTCACTTCTCTGATTCTTGCTTCATTCACCAGGTCAACTTTGTTGCCAACGACTTTGACAAGCACGCCTTGCAGCAATTTTTCCAGATAGTCCAGGTCGGCTTTCATGTTCAGCCAGGTGGAGGGGCGGGTCAGGTCAAAAACGTAAATGATGGCGCTGGAACCCAAGTAGTACGATTTCGGCACTTTGTCTTGCGCCACCTCGCCTGCGATGTCCCAAATGAGCAAAGAAATCTGCCTGCCATCCACTTCGACGACCTTTTTGTCCACCTTCACGCCAATCGTGGTCAGGTATTTCTCGCTGAATTTATGGTAGAGAAACTGGTTGAACAGCGAGGTTTTGCCTACGCCGAAGCAGCCCGACAAGACTATTTTCTTGCTTATCATGGTGTTGGAATTTTGCCGTTTTCAGTCAATTGCGATTGTTGTTGTTGGAAAAAATGCCGCTCCAATTTCCGCCTGATTTCGAGATTGGAGGAGCCGTCCCGCTTTTTCAGGTTGATGCGCAACTCCGCCTGCACAAACTTTACCAAACTGTCCGACAACATTGACCGCTCCTTCGCCGACACCGAGCCGGACAGGGCGGCGGCGATGTAAAACGTCGGAAAATTCTCCAGAACGACGGTAAAAGTTTCATACTGAATGACTTCCAAATGCTCCTGCTGCCGCCGGAAGGCATCTTCCACGAAGGCTTTGATGGCGGTGAGCATCCCCGCAATCATGTCTAAATCAATTGTTTCCACCCGGCTGGCGCTGCCGAGCAGGATGCCGGAATGGTGTTCGATGACAAAAATTTCCTCGATGACCGTGCCGTCCATCCGGGCGAGAATGGCTTGGCTCATTTCCTTTGGCTTCACGCCAAAAATGGCAAAACGCAACCGCCCGATGATGCCCCGCTCGAAGGTGCTTCTGATTTGCTCTTCGATGCTTTCCTTGAGCAATTGAAACTGGTGTTGGATGTACTTTTTAATCATCTGCCCCAAGGTCGGGTAAATGATTTCGAGCAATTCTTCCCGGGATGCCTCCAGCTTGTGCTCGACAATTTGCTCGACGGCGAGCCTAAATTCTACCGGGAAATTGTTCTTCAAAAATTGCAGCCGCTGCTCGATGATAGGCGTGACTTTTTGCGACAGCAAAGCAGGGTCGTCCAGCACCGCCCGCAGGCGCTGAAGTTCCTCCCGGTCTTCCACCAGCAGGATTTGACGAAGTTGATGCAGCAGCAGCCGGTCGTTCATTATTATTAATGGTGAATGGTGATTGGTGAATGGTGATTGGGACGTCCCAATCACCATTCACCAATCACTATTCACCAATCATCATTCATCCACCAATCGCTTGCTCAGGTCAGCCAGCATTTTGCCGAGGTTGGATTTGTCGGTTTTGCTGACGTCGTGGAGCTTGCGGTCGAGGCGGCTGACGTTGTCGGTGAGCAATTTTTCGAGGCGGTCGAAGCGGTCGTTCATGTCTCTTTCGAGACGGTCGAAACGGTCGTCGGTTTGCTGGCGCAGGGTCGCAATTTCAGCGGTGAAATGCGCTTTCGTGGCTGCAAACTCTGCTTCGATTTGGGCGAAACGGGTGGTGTAGTCCTCCATTTGCTGCCCAAAAAGGATGTTGCGGATGGTGCTGATTTCGCCAACGGGCGACGGGACGGGAAGGTCGTTTTTCGCAGTTGCCATGTACGTGATGTTTGATGAACCAGATAGACCAAAGGTCTGCAAAGCAGGGAAAAAATTGTTGCGCAGCCTCTCAAAATTTAAGCCGAGCCGTTGATTTCAACGCTGATTTCACTGATTTGGCTGATTTTCACTGAATTATCTTGTCAGAGTAAGCCAGTGAGGTGGTCATCGGTAGCACAGCCTTTAGGCTGTCCTGGGGTGCGGC
>CAZHLB010000451.1:0-5846 GCA_964533005.1 uncultured Saprospiraceae bacterium | reverse complement strand
TTGCAAAATCCCGAAATAGTAAAGCATGGAAGATAGTGCCGAGAAGAAAATGATGGTCGGCAAGACGGTGAAAATGAAGCTGACCACTGCCGCTTCGACAGACCCAGTTTCCATCGAGCGGAAAAGAAAGGTCGTGCCCGCCTTCGTAAAATCGAGCACCACGACAAAAAACGAGGCGATGCCGTCAAAAATATTCCGCACAAAAGGCACTCGCAAAACCAGCAGCGCCACCACAAATTGAAGCAACATCCCGCCCCCTACGAGCCGCCAGTTGATGCGTTTGCGGTTATTGCTCATCAGGTACAAAACGCCCGTCATTACTGCCATTCCGAGCAAACCCCGCAGGATGTTTCCGAGTAATTCCATGTTGTTTAAAGTTAGTTTTGAATGATTGAGTAATTGAGTGCCGCCAAAAGTAGTGAAAGTTAGACTGCCCGTCCCAGAGAGACGCAACATCGGTAGCACTCGCCGACAATCCAACTTTACAGTCCCGTAGCCCGTAGGGATGTTAAGTAACGTGCAAAAGATAAGTTGTGAAGTTTGGTTTAGAAGGTTTAGAGAGGTTTAGCAGTTTTAGCTTTAAACCTGCTAAACCTCTCTAAACCTTCTAAACAAGTTATTTTTCACACGTTACTAAGTTGACTTCAAGTTGACCATTCCAAAAACCTCGTTTGCAAACAGTTTTTACCGCAGCACCGTAATGTCCCCGCTCAAATTCACCACCCGCCCATCCTTCGTTTCTGCCGCAAGCATCCAAACAATGACGCCCTGTTGAATTAATTGCCCCCGAAACGTGCCGTCCCATGCACACGGGACATTGGGCGCAAGGTTGTGTTGCTCGAAAATTTGGTTGCCCCAGCGGTCGAACAAGTACAGCGAGCGTATCCGCTCCACTTCCGCTCCTGCAAAAATGGTCAGGTCTTCATTCAAGCCGCCGCTGCCGGGGCGAAGGGCGTTGGGCACAAAAATTCGCACGCCTTGATTCACGTGTACAATCAGCGAAGTGCTTGTCGAACAGCCATTTGCGTCGGATGCGGTGAGTTTGTAGGTAGCCGTTTTCGGAGCGGAAAGAAAGGTGGCTGGGCAACTTGGGCAAAACACGCCGCTCGGTGGCGACCATTCTGCGCTGGCAATTTGAAAATTGGCAACCGGTTCCACCCAAATGCTATCGCCAACGTGCAGAGCGAGGGGCTGCTGCGCAAAATTGAGCTGCAACTCGACAGCCTCGGCAATTTCGACCTCCCGGGTCAGGGTGCAACCCTCCGAGTTGGTCGCCGAAATCGAATAAATGCCGGGAGACAAGTCACTCCATTCCAAGGGTTGTCCCGTGTAAAATTGCGGATTGCTGTTTTCCAAAACCAGCTCGACGGGTGGAAATGCGGTGAAGACCGTGTCCAACTTTATCCGCCCATTTTTTTCACCAAAACATTGCACGTCCTGCGCCGAGGCTTCGAAATCGAGGCTGGCAAAAGCCACCGCCGTGATGATTAAACTGTCGCAGCCGAATTGGTTGGTCAGCGACAAAGTGTCCGTTCCCACCGAAGCGGGGTCGCAGGAAAGCGCCGTCAAAAACGTCTGGCTTGTCGGCGCAAACGTGGTCGTGGTGATGACCAAACTGTCGCAGCCTGCCGAACTGATGAGCAAGACCGTGTCCACGCCAACCGCCGCCGGGTCGCAGTTTTGCGCAAAAAGCGGTGTGACGGAAATGGCGGTGGCGTCGAATGAAGTGGCGGTGATGACCAAACTATCGCAGCCGAATTGATTTGCCAGCCAAACGGTGTCCGTTCCGACCAAATTTGGATTGCACGAAAGGGCATTCAAAAAGGTCTGGCTCGACGGCGAAAGCGTGGTCGTTGTGATGATGAGGCTGTCGCAGCCTGCCAAATTGGTGAGCAAAACCGTGTCCACGCCAACCGCCGCCGGGTCGCAGTTTTGAATGAAAAGCGGCGTGACGGAAATGCCGCCGGGGTCGAACGAAGTAGTCGTGATGACCAAACTATCGCAGCCCAAAAAATTGGTCAGCAAGACCGTATCAACGCCTATCAAATTTGGATTGCAGGAAACGGCAGGCAGCAAGGTTTGGCTGAATGAAGCGAGCGTCGTGGAAGTGACGACCAAACTGTCGCAGCCCAAAAAATTGGTCAGAAACACCGTGTCAATGCCCACTGAATTTGGGTTGCAGGAAAAAGCGCTCAAAAACGTCTGGCTCGACGGCGCAAGCGTGGTCGTAATAATGATGAGGCTGTCGCAGCCTGCCAAATTGGTGAGCAAAACCGTGTCCACGCCAACCGCCGCCGGGTCGCAGTTTTGAATGAAAAGCGGCGTGACGGAAATGCCGCCGGGGTCGAACGAAGTAGTCGTGATGACCAAACTATCGCAGCCCAAAAAATTGGTCAGCAAGACCGTATCAACGCCTATCAAATTTGGATTGCAGGAAACGGCAGGCAGCAAGGTTTGGCTGAATGAAGCGAGCGTCGTGGAAGTGACGACCAAACTGTCGCAGCCCAAAAAATTGGTCAAAAACACCGTGTCAATGCCCACTGAATTTGGGTCGCAGGAAAGCGCCATCAAAAACGTCTGGCTCGTCGGCGCAAGCGTAGTCGTGGTGATGATGAGGCTATCGCAGCCTGCCAAATTGGTCAAAATCACCGTGTCCACGCTGACCGCTGCCGGGTCGCAGTTTTGCACAAAAAGCGGCGTGACGGAAATGCCACTCGCATCGAAAGACGTGGTCGTGATGACCAAACTATCGCAACCGAATTGATTGGTCAGCAACGTGGTGTCAGTTCCTACCGAATTGGGATTGCAAGAAAATGCCGTCAAAAAAGTTTGGCTCTCCGGTGCAAGCGTGGTCGTAGTAATCACCAAACTGTCGCAACCTACCGCATTGGTCAGCACCAAAGTGTCAACGCCAACTGCCGCCGGGTCGCAATTGGTTTGAAAAACCTGGCTTTGGCTCGGAGCCAAAAATTGCAAATTGACCTGCACGATACTATCGCAGCCGCTGGTCGCCATATTTGGAAAAATGACTTGCCCGCTGGGTTGCTGCGCATCGAAAGTTTGACCGCCCAGCACGAAATTTTCGCCGGGGCAAAGCGCAGGCTGAAGAACAGCCGTCGCCAAGACTTGCGAAACCTGCGTCGCATCCGTCGCCGTGCAGCCATCCAATTGAACCGTCACCGCATAGTTGCCGGGATTGGTCACGGCAAGGGTCGGGGCACTGCTGCCGTCGTCCCATTGGTAAGTTGCGCCGGGCACGGTGGCATCGAGCAGGGCAGCGCCGGAATTGCAAATCACCGCATCCGCCAATTCAAAATCAGGCAAAAGGTCTGGCGTGGCGAATGCAAAATCAACAAAATTGCTGTTGCCCTGCGGGCAGACGGACTGGATTTGACCTTCATAATTAGTGCAACCGGGTAGGGTGTCAAAATTCCAGGTGTTGTCGGTTGTGGTAATTTCCGTCCAGGCAGGGTCTCCTACTTTTCGGAAACGTATCAAATAACTGCTCGCCACCGGCTGGTCTGTCCAATCCATGACGGGAGAAACCGTCGTGCTGGAAACTGCCACGCCGGTCGGCGGCATGCAGGGGCCCAAGACCACAAAATAGGCGGTGACGACGCCGGAGGTTTGAAATGCCAAATCAATTGCCGCCGCAAATTGGTCGGGAGAAAACGTATTGCCGCTCACTTCCCAATGGTCGAACAGCCAACCGGCAGCGGGTTTTGCAATTAAGTCAATATTGACGCCGCCGAAATAATTGCCCATAAATGGATATGCGGCAGGCGTGATAGTATTTATCATAACCTGGTTGGGCGATGCAGCGGGAGAAATATGAACCGTTAAATCGAAGGGTCCCGTCACTTCATAACAGTCCACAATAGCGGGTTCAATGACCTGGCAACGGGTATTTATAAAAGCGTGAATTGCATTGACGTTTTGATTCCATTGATTGACCGTTCCGCCCCATCTATTGCAATGTTGCTGCATTTCCGGTGCAATAACGGCAATCATGGAATCCAGCAGGGCATTCATATAATCGCAGGAAAGCGAGGTATTGAGCAAGTCAGCATATCGGTTGACGTACAATGCTTTGAATTGCGGGTTGGAATATAGCGCCATGAATATATCAATATGGTTTTGCGGGTCGCCATTATTTGGAATTAACTCGACGTCGCAAGGGTCGGCATCCGCATTTATATTCGGGATGAAGGTATAATTGATGTAATGCCCGAAAGTGGCATCCATGTCCCAAAGCGTATATCGCCAGCGTTGCGCTCCGCCAGCCGGGTCGTAGCCGCGCCACCAGGAAGTATTCCAATTGAGCCAGTCTTTGCAAACGGAGTGCTGATTTATGATGATGTAATCAATCAGGCTCAGGAAATCCAATTGCTGTTCGGCATAATCATAATTGGCTTGAATTGCCATACTGTTGCCAAGGATGAAATTCTTGAGGTTAATCCAATTGTTTTGAGAACCATATTCTGCCCAGGTGCTGCCCCAGGTTTTGATATAATCCATTTCGGTATCGTCCTGGTCATAATAATACTTGGTGAAATCGGAATCATCCACTTTTTCCCGCAAATCATATACGCCCCAATATTGACCATTGACGTATAAAACGCAGGAGCGGTGCGTGCGAACATCTAAATTCAATCCGCCATGAAGTGCCAACGTATGGACGTAAGAATCCCGGATATGAGCGCCATTTTCAGCCGGATAATTATCGTTGGCAGCCGCTTTTAGAATAAGCCGCTGGAATTTCTTCCGGGTGCGTTCCGGGAAAAATTGGTGATTTAAAACGTCGTCATATCCAATCTGGTCACGGGTAATCCAGTCAATACCCCGCTGAGAATATGCCCAGGAATCGTTGCCATGTTTGTTGAATTCACCGTAGGCATCGGCTTCCCGGACGCCATTTTCAAAATATTCCAACGAGCCGACCGGCTCGATTTGCGAGCCATTCAGCAGCGAAACCACATTATTGCCAGCAATGGAAACGACCGGAACAGCATGATTTACATTGACAAAATAAGTATTGGCGGTCACGAAGCCCGGCAGAATTTGCGGGTCGGAACTGAAAGCCCGTGCCTTCAAAACTGTCGTCGTTGAAATATTCAAAGCTCCCGAATAGAGCGATGAAGCGGCGTTGGGTTCGTTGCCATTGGTCGTATATCGAATGGTAAAACCTGCGCCGGTGCTAAGGCTCACGGAAATGCTGCCTGCATAAAAACCGGAATTTTGGCTCGCCTGCACGCCGGGTGCGTAGCTTTGAAAAGAGGAGCTAACGTTGGCAGCGGCGGGTGTTGGCAGCGTGAATATTTTCCAGGTTGCGCTGCCGTTGGGAGAGCGGCCATAGCTATGGTCGCTCTGGTTTGGAATATTAAAAGTATAACTATCGGCAGCCATGCCGTTGGCTTTGGTCAATATGACCGACTCGCTTTTAGTCTGCGTTATTTTGAAATTGGTATGGATATACGTTCCGGCAATTACGTCTTTGCCGGAGCAAAATACCGTGCGGTAAGCTCCCGCAGCGATGGTTTGTCCGGACGGAATGACCCATTTCTGAGGGTTGACAGGGTCATCGCTTAAAAACCACCCGCCTATATTTACGGTGGAAGCGCTGCTGTTGTAGAGTTCAATCCAATCTTCCCGGTCGCCGTAATTATCGGACAGCCCGTTCATGTTGGAAGCGCAGATTTCATTAATCAGAACTTGTGCGGAAATATGGAGTGTGCAGAGGCACATAGCGAGGGCGAGGAGAATTCTAATCATGTTGATATTGCGTTTTATGAACGAGGGTAAAATTAGCAAATCCCGAAATCTTTACCGTGCTTCCTTCCGTTCTG
>CAZHLB010000450.1:0-5865 GCA_964533005.1 uncultured Saprospiraceae bacterium | reverse complement strand
CAGTTCCTTCGCTTCCACCACGATGCTGAATGCGTCCCGGCTGCGCTCCCTGCCACGAGTGAATGGCACGACACAAAACGAGCACATATTGTCGCAGCCCCGCATGATGGAAATGAAAGCCGTAACACCATTGGAATCCAAGCGCAAAGGGCTGATGTCGGCATAAGTTTCTTCCCTCGAAAGAAAAACGTTGATACCTTTTTCGCCCTCCTCCGCACCGGCGACAAGGTTTGGCAAATCCCGGTAAGCGTCGGGACCCACGACCAAATCCACGAGTTTTTCCTCCTCTAAAAACTTGCTTTTCAACCGCTCCGCCATGCAGCCAAGTACGCCGACCATCGTGCCGGGGCGGTTGCGTTTGACCTTGTCGAAGATGCGAAGTCGTTGACGTACAGTGTCTTCCGCTTTTTCCCGGATGCTGCAAGTATTGATGAGAATGAGGTCGGCGACCTCCAAATTGCGGGTTGGCTGGAAACCCACCTCGGCAAGAATACTGGCGACAATTTCGCTGTCGCTGAAATTCATTTGGCAGCCGTAGCTTTCGATGTAAAACCGGCGGCTGCCGGGGACTGCGGTTTCGTTAAAAAATACCTCGCCTTGTTGCGCTTCGTTCATCTGCTTCCCGATTCCGGCGAGGGCTTGCCCTGAAATTTCGAGGGTTGGATTGTTGTCGTACATGGCTCGATTTTCAAATTTTGGGTGGCGAAGGTAGGCAAAAGTGTCAAAATGGCAGGACGGAGAAAGGCGGGATGTGCTAAATTTGCAGGAAAACTGGAACAAACTCTGGAATAGCAATGTACTTCATCTTTTTATCCAACTTCAAAATAGCGTCTCACACCATGAAAAATAGCTTCTTCTACTCCCTCATTTTGTTGCTCCTTTTTGTCATGCTGAAAGCACCCGCTCATGCCCAAATCATCAACGGCACGGACACCCTTTACGGCAACGAATGGATTAATTTCAACCAGTCCTATTTCAAAATCATGCTCGCCGAAGATGGCATTTACCGCATTCCGTTTCAAGCTTTGTCGGATGCGGGTGTGCCGGTAAATTCAGTGCCGGGCGCTCAATTTCAACTGTTTCACAACGGCGAAGAAATCCCGCTCCATATCAGTAATGACGGAACTTTTGGCACTGCCGACTACTTGGAGTTTTTTGGAAAAAAGAACACCTCTGAATTAGACAAACACTTGTTCAAAGATGCAGAGGCTGAGATGATGAACCCCTATTTTAGCCTCATCACCGATACGGCGGCATATTTTCTCACCTGGACTACCAACCTATCTCCATTGCGCTATCAAACCATTGCCAATGACATGACTAATTTACCGCCCAAAGAAGAATATGGCTGGTATGATTTAACCCAAGTTTTTACAGGTGGCTTCGATAAAAAGCGAAATGGAGAAGGCGTCAGAAACTCCTATTTCGACATTTCGGAAGGATATTCAAGCGGTTATGCGCAGACGCAAAATATCAATATCACCCCCATTCAGCCATTTATTGGCAATCAAAATGCGATGCTTTCCCTACGATATGCCTGCGGTTTAGGGCAGCACAATCAAGCCATAAAAATAAACGGGCAGCAGGCGGTGGCAGACCAATTCAATGATTTTCAGGTGAAAAGCCACTCGCTTGAAATTGCGAATGCAAGCCTTTCCAGCCAAATTCAAGTCACATTCGAGGGCATGGCAAGCAACAACGACAAGCAACGGGTGGCATTTATTTCCCTTCGATATCCTCGGTTATTAGACGCTCAAAATCAGGCATATTTTACCTTTTCAATAGGCGCCTCTGCTGAAGAAAAGTACCTCGAAATAGCAGGCTTCAATGCAGGCACTGCGCCGGTGATTTATGATTTAACCAACCGCCTGCGGCTGTTGCCAACCATCGAAGGAAATTTCCTCAAAATTGCCCTTCCTCCTTCAAATATGGAAAGGCAATTGGTGCTTGTGAATCAAGATGTTGCAATAAAAACGGTCAATAGTTTAAAGCCTGTTCAATTCATCAATTACCTGCAAAATGAAGGCAATTACGTCATAATTTCCAACCGGAAATTATTTGACGACGGTAACGGCGTGAATTGGGTGCAGGAATATGCGGATTATCGAGGTTCGACTGCCGGTGGGAGTTATTCGCCGGTGGTGGTGGAAATTCAGCAATTGTATGACCAGTTTGCGTGGGGGATACAGAGGCATCCGCTGGCGGTGAGAGATTTTGCGCTTTTTGTAAAGAAGCAATGGCAAGCGCCAAAATATGTATTGCTGTTAGGAAAGGGACGGGAATATACGGCTATTCGGGCTGAGGCGCAATTGGCGGCTGCAACCACTTTTTATTTGCCAACTTTTGGCGTGCCTGGTTCCGACAATTTGATGCTTGCAGGTACCGATGGGTTTACGCCGGTGTTAGCGGTAGGAAGGATTGCTGCTTCAACTCCAAAAGATATTCAAGTTTACTTGAATAAAGTAAAGGAATTTGAGGCGAACCAGAATTTACCGCAGACAATTGCAGACAGAGCTTGGATGAAGAGAATATTAAATCTTGGAGGAGGCAATGGAGCTATTTTAAGTGAACAGGCACTTATCCGGTCTTACCTGGAAAATATGGCGGATATACTGGAAAACGGCAAAATGGGAGCGAGCGCCAGAGGTTTTTACAAAACCAGTGCCGACCCCATTCAGCAGCCGCAAACCGAAGATTTGTTCAATTACATTAATGAGGGCACTTCAATTATCACTTTTTTTGGTCATTCAGCAGTGGGTGTCTTTGATTTTTCCATTGATTTTCCGGAGAATTACAAAAACAAAGGCAAATATCCCTTAATGGTCTCACTAGGTTGCTACGCCGGCAACATACACACTTCGGAAAGAAGCCTCGGCGAGCGTTTCGTTTTTCTCGAAGATGCCGGACCCATTCTTTTCATTGCGACTGCTGGGCAAGGCTACATTTCTTCCTTAAACACTTTCACTGTAAAAATGTACACGGAACTCGGCGGCGATTCATACGGCAAGGGCGTTGGCGATATCTTGCAAAAAACCATCAGTATTTTTCAAGGCAATGATTTCGGCGTGAACCTGATACGCCAGCAGTTCAATTTCCTCGGAGACCCGGCCCTTAGCCTGAATCCCTCGCCGGGACCTGATTTTTTGGTGGATGAAAGCACTGTGAAATTTTCCCCGAACCAGGTAAACGCCAACCAGGAGAAATTCCAGCTTTCGTTCGACGTGGTGAACATCGGGCAAAAAACCTCCGACTCGATTCAGCTTACAGTCGTTCAGGAACTGCCAGACGCTTCCCGTCAAACCGTGGTGGATACCCTGATTCCTGCACCCGGAAACCGTGCAACGTTGATTTTTGAAATCCCGGTATCTGGAAAAAAGAGCGTCGGATTGAACCGCTTCTATATCAAGGCGGATGCTTCAGACCAGGTGTTAGAGCTACCTTTGCCACAAGCGGAGACAAACAACGAATTGGTCATGTCGAACGGGGAAAAGGGAGCCACGCTTTTCATCCGCGACAACAGCGCCATGCCCGCTTACCCGCCTGATTTCGGCATCGTAACTTCTCCGGATTTTACACTGAAAGCTTACACCACCGACCCGCTAGCTCCCTCCCGGAAATACCTCTTGCAATTGGACACGACCGAAAATTTCAATAGCTCCATGCTGACTTTCACCGAGGTGGTGCAATCCGGCGGCGTCATCCATTGGAAACCTGCTGTCACCTGGTCGGACGAGACGGTTTATTACTGGCGCATTAGTCCCGACAGCGTTTCCGCCAATGAAGGCTACAACTGGAATGGCAGCTCGTTCCTATTTAAAAACGACGGGCAGGAAGGTTGGAATCAGTCGCATTTTTACCAGTTTTTGAAGGATGATTTAGTGAATCTGGAGTTGAAGGAGCATGAACAGATGAAGTTTCTCCAAAACTTCAAAGATTTCAGGCTGCGCAATGCCCCATTGAACATACTCAGGTCTGAGTTACTCATCAACAATGCCACTCGTGCATTCTACTATTTTACACCCCCTGCTGGCATTTATATTGTCTTGATTGATTCTGTTTTTTTGGAACCATATTGGAATTATTATCCAGGGAATGGTCCAATCAGTTATGGACTGCCACATCCTTGGGGCATTGATTCTCATTCCTTTATGTTTGATTCATCCGCGGATGGACGCAAACAAACCATGGACTTTTTAACCGACGTGGCTAAGGAAAACGAAACAGTGATATTATTCACGGTTCAAAACCATTCTTCCACAAGTTTTCACCCAGAAGAATGGGCAGCCGACAGCATTCTATATGGCAAAAACCTTTTCAATATTCTGGAGACGGACGGCGGAGCGCAATTGGTAAGGCAACTTGAAACCACTGGTTCGCTTCCTTATGCCGTCGCTTACAAAAAAGGAGGGGGACTTATTGACGAAGCCATTGCTTCCACGCCCGACGAAATTATTGAATTGTTTTTCAGCTTGGCAGGGAACTGGAACAGAGGCTACATCAACTCGCCACTCATCGGTACGGCATCCGCTTGGGGAAAATTTTCTTGGAAAACCAGTGGTGATGCCAACCCGCAAACCGACACAGTTTCGTTCGATATTTTAGGCTCAAAGGGCGAAAGGACAGAACAAGACTTGCTTTTTGAACTGATATCTGCGCAGGAATTTGACCTCAGCACGGTCAACGCAAGCGAGTATCCCTATTTGCGCCTTCGATTCAATTCGGAAGATTCAATTTTTCTTTCTTCTGCCAACCTTGACCATTGGCGGGTGACTTTCGACGGTGCCCCTGAATTTGCCTTTGACCCAAACGGTTTTTTTCAATCAAATAAGGATACCGTGCAGACCGGTGAGCCATTTCGCCTTTCTTATGCCGTTGAAAATATGTCAGTTAATGACGGCGATAGCTTGCTCGTAAAATACCGCATATTAGATGGAGAAAATAAGGAAAACCTTGTCGTTAAACGCCTGCCGGTTGTTTCAGCGAATGACTCATTGGTGGCACAATTGACCTTTGATACTCGCACAAGTTCAGGAAAACAGAATCTGACGATTGAATTAAATCCTGATAACGACCAATTGGAAAACATTCATTCCAATAATTTCCTGCAGACTAATTTTTATGTAGAAGGTGACCAGCGAAACCCCATTTTGGATGTGACATTTGATGGGATGCAAATCATAGATGGAGCAATTGTCTCGCCCAACCCCGTTATACGGATCGTTTTGAAAGATGAAAACAAGTTTCTTTTGCTGGACGACACCAGCCAGTTTAAGCTGTTTTTGCTTTATCCGGATAGTGCGCAACTGGTAAATGTGCCATTTAATAGTCCAGATGTAAATTTCATTCCGGCATCCACGGGAAACAACAATACTGCTGCCATTGAATTTCAGCCCGTTTTCAAGGTGGATGGACGATATGCGCTGATTATTCAGGCGAGGGATGTCAGCGGAAATGCAGCCGGGAAATATGACCTGAAACGTTATTTTCAAGTTATCACCAAGTCCAGTATTTCCAACGTGCTTAATTATCCGAATCCCTTTTCGACGGCGACTAGGTTTGTTTATACGTTGACGGGGAGTGAAATTACCTCTAATTATAAGTTGCAAATTATGACCGTGACGGGAAGAATTGTGCGGGAAGTAAGCCGACAGGAAATGGGAGAATTAAAAGCCGGGACTCATCAGACTGATTTTGTCTGGGACGGCACGGATGAGTTCGGCGACAGGTTGGCAAACGGCGTTTATCTCTACCGTTTTTTTGTGGAAGATGAAAATGGAAAGGCTTGGGATAATTTTGAAACGGGTGCGGACAGCTTTTTCAAGGAAGGATTTGGCAAGATGGTGCTTATTAGATAATGTCCAAGCG
>CAZHLB010000449.1:0-5874 GCA_964533005.1 uncultured Saprospiraceae bacterium | reverse complement strand
TTTCTGGCTTGACCGTTTTCGATGCCTTTTTCGATGCCTTTTTCGATGCCTTTTTCGATGCCTTTTTCTTCTCCCATGATGTAGAAGATGTCGTCTATGTACTCGGGATATTCCATTGTCTTTTTCACTGTTTCTATTGTTTTTGCCTGCAAGTTATGCTTCCTGGAAAGCATGACCAACTGTTTGACGAACTTTCTCACGGCAAGCTCGTCGCCTTCCAGCAGCAGGAGCCGCTCCAAAATCATCCTGACAATTTCTTCCGTGCCGTGACCTTCCGGGTTGGCTAAAATGGCAAAAACCACCACTTGCGGTTTGTCTTTGTGCAAAAATTCCTGGAAGCTGATTTCGTGGATGGGATGGACAAGATACAAAAAGGTATAGAGCCTATGCTCCAGCTTGCCTTTGATGTTTTTGGGCTTGCCTTTGCCATAATAAATCAGGTGTTGCTCGATTTCCAACCGGTAAATTTTGCCTGCCATTCCAGCGTAGTCGTGCATGTCCCAATCCATGCTTTTCCGGTCTTTTCCTTCAAACTCGATTTGGAATAAACGACCCTTCGGGGTGCGCTTGTCTTTGACGATTTGCAGAAAATCAGGAGCTTTTTCACGGGTGGTTTGCATCCTGACTTGCGGCAAGGGAAGGAATTGGTAATCATCCAAGCCAAAGAGCATTTCCGCCAAATGCGGAGCCAATTCCCGCATGTTTTCCTGGAAAACCTTGTCGTATTTGTTCCCTTCTTCCCTGGATTGCGGGTGCTGTCTTTCTACTTTTTTTCGCTTTGCCATGGTGTAGTTTTTTTCTCCGGTAAGACTGCCTGGCAAATGTGAGCATTCCTGTTTGGAAGAAAATCCGAAATCGAGAAATGCTACCTGAGCGACATGGTTTCAGGGGGCATTTTTATTTTTGGCGTTGGAAAGCGCCTACTTTCGCTCGCCGAGTTGCCCGGTTTTTCCAACCTTGCCAGCGAAACAACTGTCTGGTTGGCAGAAGCGGGTTTTTGCAAAAATCCTCTTTGCTCGAATCAACGAACTGAACATGAAGCATTTAGCTACGCTTACTTTTCTCTTTTTTTCCCTCGCAATTTTCGCTCAACCCATCAACGACGACTGCTCAGGACTGATTGACCTGGGCCCAGCGCCGATTTGCCCAGCGCCTGGCATTTACAACAATGTCAGCGCTTTGGAGAGCCAAATCGGCTTCGACAACTTCCCCGGCTGCTTCGTGGGCAATCCGCAGCGGGACGTTTGGTTTGCCTTCACCGCCGTTGACACCATTCTCGATTACCGCATCACGGTGACCGGCGTGTTCGATTCCACGCTGAACATTGCCTCGATGGTCAACCCGCAGATTGCGGTTTACCGGGGGGATTGCGTGTTCGATGGGCTGGAATTGCTGGAATGCGCCACTTCCGACAATGGCGAGACTGAGGTTTATCTCGAGTTGTCAGGCTTGACGCCAGGCATACCTTATTATTTACGCATCAACGACTGGTCGCCGTCGGGGACGCCGAATGAGGGCGCTTTCAAACTTTGCATCGAGAAAAAACCGCCCGTCACGACGATTGACCAGGGAAGTTCCACGCTTTGTTCGGGGACGCTCTGCGACTCTGGCGGGCCCAATGGAGACTATGGAAACGACGAAAATTTCACCTTCACCATTTGCCCGACTGCGCCGCATAATTGCATCAATTTCAACCTCCAGTATTACAACCTGGACGTGGGCAGCGACCAAATCCTTTTCTACGACGGGCCGAATGCCAATTCACCGCTGCTCGGTTCTTTGACAAGTGGGTTTACCAGCCAAGGCGGTGTTTGTTACTCGGTTTCCGCATCGAGCGGCTGTCTTACCATCGTTTTCAAGTCTGACGCCAATGCCGTTTTCGAGGGTTTTTGCGGCACTTGGGAATGCACTGCCGAGGAATGCCAGCCTTCCGCCGTCATTGACGTTCAAACGGATGCCACCCCGGAAGAAATGGTGCAAAGCGTAGTTTCCGGTCAAACCAACGTGACCATTACCAATATTGATTGCCCCGATGGGGCAATGGGAATCTTCGAAGCGCCTGACAATTCCGATTTGGGATTGAAAAAAGGACTGATTTTGTCCAGCGGCTCTGCTCCCGGCGCTGCCCAACCAGGTTCTGCTTTTTCAAGCTTTGCAAACCCGCCAAGTATTAATGACGGGGATAGCGACCTGGATTATTTTTCCGGAGTGCAAAGTTCTGAAGACGCTTGTATTGTCGAAATGGAAGTGTTTGCGGCTACGGATGAACTCACCTTTGAATACGTGTTCGGTTCAGAGGAATATCCCGAATTTGTCAACTTGGGTTACAATGACATTTTTGCCTTCCTGGTTTCGGGGCCAGGCATTGTGGGTGACCCGAACATCGCCAATCAACAGAATGTGGCGACGCTTCCGGACGGAACTTTCGTGGAAGTCAACAGTGTGAATTATGCGTCAAACTGGCAATACTACAGATACAACCAGCTAAATGGGCAAAGCGTGGTTTACGATGGTTTGACCTCTGATTCCCTGGGAGTTAAAAAAAGCTTGACAGCACGGGTAGCCACTATTCCTTGCAATACCTACAAACTGAAACTTGCCATTGCCGACAGGGGCGATGCCATTTACGATTCCGGCGTTTTCATCTCCGAAATCAAAGGCGGCTCGCCCAATCTCGGCGTCAATTATTTCTCCGGCATTGACTATTTGGTGGAAGAATGCACCAACATCGCTGATGAAATCACCGTCTCGCTGGACAATCCCGTGCCAACCATCACCACTTTCGGCGTGGAAGTCACGGGCACGGCGACGCAGGGAGTTGACTACACGCTGAATATTCCGACGACTTTGACCTTCGCCACCGGCACGGAAGTTTTCAATTTTCCCATCCAAGCCATCACCGACAACCTGCCGGAAGGTGTCGAAACCATCATTATCCGCCTGACCCGGGACTTCGGCTGCGGCGTGGTCACGCTGGCAGAATTGACGGTCAACCTGCACGATAATTTGCAGGTAGATATTTTTAAAGATGAAATTGACACGGCGTTTGTCTGCCAGGGAAGTTGCATTCAGTTGAAATCCATTGGCGCTCAAAATTATTTCTGGCAGCCGCCGGGCTTGATGTCTGACCCGAACATTTCCAACCCGATTGCCTGCCCCGACACCAGCACTTGGGTGTCCGTGCTTGGCACGCTTGGCATTTGCTCCGACATGGATTCGATTTACCTGCTGCTGGTTAACCCGGAGGTGCAAATTCAGCCCGACACGAACCAATTGGCGGTTTGCCCCGGCGACACCGTCAGTCTTTTTGCGCAGAACAACGTGGGTAACAGCAACTTGCAGTGGAATGGCTTCATTTTCCCGCCGCTTGTTGACCCGTCGAATCCCTCGCAGGTTTTTGTTCCCGACCCGGCTTTTGGCTCCTTTTTCCTGCAAGTGCAGGTGGAATTGGGCGGCTGCACTGCCTTCGACGACATTTTGATTGGGATTGACAACCTGCAAATGCCCGTGGTGGCGAACGATACTTTGATTTGCCAGAATTACCCGGTGGATTTGGGTGAAGAACCTCCTTTCAACAACGGCACAACCTACAGTTGGACGCCCGACTACAACCTCGACCCCGGCGCAGACGCAGCGGGGCCCATTGCCACACCTGACCAAACGACGACCTACACTTTGATTGCCACTGGCCCCTTCGGGCAATGCAAAGACACGGCGGAAGTGACCATCGAGGTCGTGCCCGCCGACGTGGAAATCCTGACTGGCGACACGGCTTTTATTTGCATCGGCGACACGGTCGCTTTGATTTCAACCAGCACCACAAACGGCGTAGGTCAGACCTGGTATCCGCAGGTTTTTATGAATCAAATCGAGCCGGGCTTGGTGGAAGTTTCGCCGCCCGTTTCCACTTGGTACTTCACGAAATTGGTGGTCGGCGCTTGCACCATCGTTGATTCAGTGCTGGTTTACGTGGACAGCCTGCCGGGTCTGGAAATTGTGCCTGAACCGAACAAGCCCAGCTATTGCCAGGGCGAAGAAGTCAAGCTGATTTCGCCGACTTACGAGCCTGCCAATTTCCCCGGCATTGACCTGGAATGGATAAACCCGGTTCCCGGCTCGCTCACGCCCGACAGCTTTTTGAACTTAGTTTTCATCGCTTTGGAAGACCATACCTACTTGCGCAGGGTGACGGTTCACGGCTGCACCCGCATTGATTCGATTTTTATTGACGTAGTGCCCGTCGCTTCGATGCAGGTGATTCCGGCGATTGACACGATTTGCCCTGGCGAGTCCGTGCAATTTTCCATCGATGCCGAACCCGGCATCACCGATTTTTCATGGTCGCCGTCCAACGGATTGTCTTGCACGGATTGCGAAAACCCAATTGCGACGCCGCCCGGCACGACGACTTACAATGTGGAAGGCGAGTTTGAAGGTTGCCCGGTGGGCGCTTCCGCTACGATTATTGTTTTGCCGCTGCCGCAATACGCTTTCCCGCTGCCCTTCGCCTGCCCTGGAACTGAGGTGACTTTGAATCTCCAGCCCGACCCGACTGCCACCTATTCGTGGACATCCTCTGACGGAAGCGTGACGAGCAATGCGGCAGCGCCGACGGCAACGCCTTTTGTGACGACCACTTATTTTATGACGGCATCCAACGATGGGTGCGAGGTGGAAGACGAATTTACCCTCATCGTGCCGGAAGATTTCACGCTGACCGTTCAACCCGATGCCCAGGTTTGTTTCAACGAACCGCTGACGCTCACGGCGACTGCCTCGCAGCCAAACGTCATCTTCACCTGGACGGATTTGAATGGCAACGCCGTCAACTTCCCGCAGTTGCCGCCGGTGGGCGGGACTTATTTTGTCTCCGCTTCCGACCCGGCGAATTGTTACGTGCATACGGGTTCGGTTTCGGTGGAAGTGTTCCCCGATTTCACCTTGACGGCAAGCAGCGACACGACAGTGCAAGCTGGCGAGCCGGTGACTTTGGAAGCCTCGGCAGATTTGGCAGGCGTGACTTTCGTTTGGACAGACCCGTTCGGCGCTCAGATTGGAACCGGCGCTTCGGTGACCGTAACTAATTGTGAGACATCGGTTTACACGGTGACGGCAAATCACCCCGACGGTTGCCCGCCCAAGTCGGAACAGGTTACGGTTACCGCTCTGGCAGGTTTCTCCGTGGATGCCGTGAAAGTGATAGAAGTCGAAGAGCCGGATACGCTGATTTATGAAGGGGAAAAAATTGAGTTGACGGTGACCACCGACCCGCCTGTTTTGCCAGGCGCAGAATACAAATGGTTCATAGACGGCGTCCTGATTGCGACGACCAACGACACGACTTCGGGTGTGCTGATTGCGCCGGAGGTAGGCAGGGATTCCACTTTCAGGTTCTCCGTGGAAATCACCAACGACAATGGTTGCTCTGCTGGAAATTTCAAAGACCAGTTGGTGAAAAACAACCCGGTGCAGTTGCCGAACATTTTCACGCCCAACAGCGACAGCGTCAACGACACTTTCAAGCCGATTTCGGTCGTGCCGGTGGTCATTGACGAGTTCAAAGTTTGGAACCGTTGGGGGCAGTTAGTTTATGACAACCAAAATGGCAACGAGGGCTGGGACGGCATGCAAGACGGCGAGCCTGCTGCTTCGGACGTGTACGTTTATCACATCATTTGGCACGTTGGGGAAAGCCAGACGCAGGCTTCGGAGAAGGGCGACGTGACACTCGCTCGATAAAAAATGAACTCCAAAGGGAGGGTTGTTTTTGAGGCGCTTTTTTAAAAAACCGCCAAAAAAACCCTCCCATTTTTATTTCTGCTGCCATGAAGAACAATATCATTTACTGCCTTTTTGCCATGATTTTAAGAATTT
>CAZHLB010000448.1:0-5890 GCA_964533005.1 uncultured Saprospiraceae bacterium | reverse complement strand
CATGCGGGGTCTCAAAACCCCGCCGCTCCGAATGCCGAGCTTAATTGCACCTGCCAGCCCTGATTCTATTTGAGTTTTTCATGTTCCAGACACTATTGCCTATGCCTCTTGAACAAGCTGTTGATACCTGAACGACTGCCAGATTTCATCCATGCTAAATCCTTCCGCTTCCAGCGCCTCAGGCAGCAATTCCGCCAAAGCATTCAGCACGTTGGAAATGTCTTCGAGAGAATGATTGACGGTTGGCAAAATCCGCAATCCTGCCTGGTTCAAAGGCACACTTGGGTAAATGGCAAAACCAGCATAAAACCCATTTTCCATCATCAATTTCGACAGGCGGAAAGCAACTTCCATTTTTCCGCAAGCGAGGTAAAACACGGGCGTCTCCTCGTTCGGCAGAAAAGGCAGGTCAAGCTCGCTGGCTTTTTCTCTCAAAAATTGAGCACGCCCGCTCAGTTTCGCTTGCAAGCTGTAAATCTCATCGCTCAGGTGAATTTTGGCGGAAGCCAGCGAGGCGGCAACCAACGCCGGTTGGATTGGACCCGTAAAAATCAACGTACTGCCCAGGTTTCTCACCAAAGTTTTCATTTCCTCGTTGGGAAAAACTGCCACCCCGCCCATCGTTCCGAACGCCTTGCTCAGGGAAGAAATCAGCACCATTTTCGGGTGAAAAGGCGCCTTCGACAAAGCCCAACCTGCGCCATTCCTGCCTGCCCAACTCATGCCGTGCGCATCGTCCACGTACAGGTAAAACTGTTCGTGGCGGTCGAGCAATTCATGCAAATCTGCCATCGGTGCAACGTCGCCGAACATCGAATAGACGCCGTCTGCCATGTACCAGACTTTGCGGTGGGTCTTGCTCAACTTGGCAATCCGGTTCTCCAGGTAATCCAGCCGGTTGTGGCGGATTCTTTCCAGGTGAGTGCCGTTTGCTTTTGCGATGGCGGCGCTCATCTGCACGGTGGCGTGAACCTGGTTGTCCAAAATAATGGCATCATCCGGGCTTATAATCACTGGAATGGTCGCCCAATGCCCGAGTGCGGTGGAAGGCATCACGATGGCAGGTTTTCTAAAAATGCGGCTCATCGCTTCCTCCAATTCCTCGTAAGGCGGCAAGGAAAGATAAGCCCTGACGCAGTAAAACTGCACCCCGTATTGCCGGATGGCTTCGATGGCAGCCTGCATCAGGCGCTCGTCGGTTTCCAGCCCCAGGTAATTGCAGCCTGCAAAATTGAGGAGGTTTTTGCCGCCGATGGAGATGGTTCGCCAACCGGGCGTGCGCTTCGGGTCAGCGTTCAGGTGGATGAGTCCCTGTCTTTCCAGCTTGGTTCCAAGCCGGTTCAGAAAATTTGTCTGGGAGGTAAGCGTGGTCATTGTTTGAGCTTGAATTTATGCGCGATGGAAGCCGGGCGCACGGGTGTATTGCACCTTCTTCCCGGCAAGTGAAAAAAATGGAGGATTGCTCCCCCGCCGTTTTTAGTAGTTGAAATAAATCAGCCAATTGCTTGGCAAGGCAGGCTCAAACTGAAAAATCGGAAAGGCTAAAAAGTGGAATTTAGAGGTTCAGCGTTTTGAAAAATGAATGCTTCTCGGAAAGCAACAAACATAAAATTGAATGCCCAAGTACAGCTTGTTTTCTTGTCTGAATTATTCTTTGGCTGGAAACAGGAATGATACGGTCAAAACTTCCAGGTGAACGGCAAAGGCGAGAAGAGGTTTCAAAGAAAGCCGGTCAAAAATTGGGGAGAATTTAGGAGGTAACTTGAAGTTACCTCCTAAATTGGGATTCTATAACTTTCCGAACGGATGTTCGCCCGTCGAAGCGCAAAAAATCTACCTTTGCCGGGCAACAACGCAGAAATAGAACTACTCAGCCTAACCATTCTCACAGCATGAAAACGCTAAATCTCGAAGCGAACTTCCAGTCAAAAATTGACGGCGAAATCAAAATCGAGCCGAAAGACTGGATGCCTGATGCTTACCGAAAAACGCTCATCCGCCAAATTTCCCAACACGCCCACTCTGAGGTCGTCGGCATGTTGCCGGAAGGCAATTGGATTACCCGTGCTCCCAGCCTGCGCCGCAAGCTGATTCTCCTGGCAAAAGTGCAGGACGAAGCCGGTCATGGTCTCTACCTCTACTCCGCCGCCGAAACGCTCGGCGCAGACCGGGAGGAACTGGTGCTGCAATTGCTCGAAGGCAAAGCCAAGTATTCCAGCATTTTCAATTATCCAACCATCAGTTGGGCAGACATCGGCGCCATCGGCTGGCTCGTGGACGGCGCTGCCATCATGAACCAGGTGATGCTCACCCGCACTTCCTACGGTCCTTACGCTCGTGCGATGGTGCGCATTTGCAAGGAGGAAAGTTTTCACCAGCGCCAGGGTTACGAAATCATGCTCACCCTTTGCCGAGGCTCTGCCGAGCAAAAGCAAATGGCGCAAGATGCCCTCGACCGCTGGTGGTGGCCCTCGCTGATGATGTTCGGTCCGCACGACAGTTCCTCAGCGCATAGCGAAGAATCCATGCGGTGGAAAATCAAGCGCAAATCGAATGACGAATTGCGCCAGCAATTTGTGGATGCCACCGTGCCGCAAGCTGACTTTTTAGGCATCACCATGCCCGACCCCAAACTGCGTTGGAATGAGGAACGCGGGCACTACGATTTTGGCGAAATCAACTGGGACGAATTTTGGAACGTCGTCAAAGGCAACGGTCCCTGCAACCGCCAGCGGATGAACGCTCGCCGTGCCGCCTGGGAAAATGGCGCCTGGGTGCGCGAGGCAGCGATGGTTCATGCTGAAAAAAAGGCGCAGCGGGAAATTGTGCCGATGGCAAAAGCAGCTTAGTGGTGATTGGTGATTGGGGCGTCCCAGTCACCAATCACCAGTCACCAATCACCAATCACTGAAACGACATGAAAAAAGAATGGCCCCTTTGGGAAGTCTTCATCCGCAGCAAAAGCGGCTTGAATCACAAACACGTCGGCAGCCTCCACGCCGCCGACGCTGAAATGGCAATTGAAAATGCCCGCGACGTCTATACCCGCCGCAACGAAGGCGTGAGCATTTGGGTCGTCGAATCCAAACACATCACTGCCTCCGACCCAGCAGACTCCGACCCGCTGTTCGAGCCTGCTCACGATAAAATCTACCGCCACCCCACCTTCTATCAAATCCCCGACGAAGTCGGACACATGTGAGAGGAGTGAGAGGGTGAGAGCGTGAGAGGCTCTCACGCTCTCACCACTCTCACGCTCTCACTTCTGATGTTTAAGTATCTGCTTCAGCTTGGCGACAACGCCTTGATTTTGGGCCACCGGCTCGGTGAATGGTGCGGTCATGCGCCGGAATTGGAAATTGACATGGCGTTGACCAACATCGCCCTCGACCTCACCGGGCAAGCCCGCTCGCTTTTCCAACGTGCCACAGAATTGGCAGGCGAGGGTAAAACAGAAGACGATATTGCCTACCTGCGCGACGCCTGGGAGTTTCGCAACGTCCTGCTGGTCGAGCAGCCGAATGGCGATTTTGCTTTCACCGTCGCCCGGCAGTTTTTGTTCGACACCTTTAATTATTACTATCACAAAACCTTGACTGCCAGCAAGGACGAATGGCTGGCAGGCTTCGCCGCCAAATCGCTCAAGGAAATCACCTACCACCATCGCTTCAGCTCCGAATGGCTTTGCCGCCTCGGCGACGGCACAGAAATCAGCCACGAAAAAATGCAAGCCGCACTCGATGAGATTTGGATGTACGTTGGTGAGATGACCTCGCCCAGCGAGGTGGACAGGCAGGCGGCGGCGGCAGGTTTTGGCGTGGACTTGGAAAAAATCAAACTACAGTTCGAGGAAAGAGTGGCAGAGGTTGTCGCCCAGGCAACCTTGCGTTTGCCAGCATCCGGCTGGATGCAAAGCGGCGGAAAAGAAGGCAAACACACCGAACATCTCGGCTTCATGCTCGCCGACATGCAGTTCTTGCAAAGAGCCTACCCCGGTCAGGAATGGTGATTGATAATTGATGATTGCTGATTGGGACGCCCCAATCAACAATCATCAATTATCAATCATCAATCAATTTTTCGTCGTGGTGAAACCTTGAAACCCCGAAACCATAAAACCTCTCAAATCCTTTGCGATTTTGCGCAGGTTTTTCACCACAAGGTTCCAACGATGAAGCGACTTCTTTTTTTTCTCCTCTTTTTACCGCTGCTCGGTTGCCCTTCCCGGCAGGTGAGCGAAGCCCCCGAAGCTTCCCAGGCGCAAGATTCCCTCGTTTTCAAAAAGGCAAAAAACATCGTGCTGCTGATTGGCGACGGCATGGGCTTGACGCAAATCAGCGCTGGCATGTACAGCAACGGAAACAAGCTGAACCTGGAGGAATTTCTGTACATCGGGCTGCACAAACCTCATGCAATCAACGACTTGGTGACGGATTCGGCAGCGGGCGCCACTGCTTTTGCATCGGGCATTAAAACCTACAACGGGGCAATCGGCATGAGCAACGAGCGGCAACCTGTCAAAACCATTTTGGAAGATGCAGAAGCAAAAGGCATGTCCACCGGCTTGGTCGTGACTTCCTCAATTACCCACGCCACGCCCGCAGCTTTTTATGCGCACCAACCCGATCGCAGGTTGATGGAAGCCATCGCCGCCGACCTGGCGAAATCCGACGTTGATTTTTTCGTAGGCGGTGGGCTGAAATATTTCAACCGCCGGGAAGACTGGCGCAATCTCGTTGAAGAGATGAAGGCAAAAAACTACTTCGTTTCTGACTTTTTGACCACCGAATTCAAAGACATCGCCATTCCCTTCCACCAAAAATTCGCCTACTTCACCGCCGATACCGAGCCGTTGTCATTTTCGCAAGGCAGAGACTACCTCGTTCAAGCTTGCCAAAATGCCGTGACTTTCCTCTCCAGCCAACCCGGCGAAAAAGGTTTTTTTCTCATGATTGAAGGTTCGCAAATTGACTGGGGCGGGCACGCCAATGACTCGGATTACATCATCAGCGAAATGATTGAGTTCGACAAAGCCATTGGCGTCGTGCTCGATTTTGCGAAAGAGGATGGGGAAACTTTGGTCATCGTCACAGCCGACCACGAAACGGGCGGTTATGCGCTCAACCCAGGCTCGAAAATGGACAGCATTTCACCTGCTTTCACTACCAAAGACCACACGGCAGTGTTGATTCCTGTTTTTGCCTGGGGACCCGGCGCCGAGCTTTTTGGGGGGATTTACGAGAACACTGCTATTTACGGGAAAATGAGGAGAGCAGTGGGCTTTGAATGGTGATGTTGCTCTTGTGCCAAAAATCAGGAAACTCAAACCCTGCTTAACTTAACAAAGAATTTTACCCTACTTTCGCTGCCGCACCAATATTCATAAACAACTATGTCGAAGCTCACAACTATCCTCCACCTGAAGGGCGTCCGTTATCATTCTCTCCATCGAAACAACCGGGTCTGGCTCGACCATTGCCGCCTGAGTTTTGAAAAAAGCGCCTCGGTAAAAGCACATTCCACCATTGGTTTTGATTGGGGAAACAGAAGCCCCGGCACTTCGCAACTCGCCCTTGCTATTTGCCTTGAAATTTACCCAAGAGCAGTTGCCCTCAAAGTTTACCGGGATTTCAAGATCAATGTTCTCCTTCCCATTCGAGATGATTTTTTTGAGATAACACTGAATCTGGCTGCGTTCAACGAAGTTTTTGTGCAGCCAATGGTTGCTGAATTTGCAAGCTAAGTTGAGCAGGTTTAGCAGGTTTAGCCTAAACCCGCTACACCTCCTAAACCTTCTCAACTTCCTAACCTGGCAGAGCCAGAAACAAAATCGAGCGAAAAGCTGACAGGTGCGATTTGGATGTTGAAGTTGAAAAATTTTCAATTTTTC
>CAZHLB010000447.1:0-5901 GCA_964533005.1 uncultured Saprospiraceae bacterium | reverse complement strand
ACTACTTTACCTGGCGGCGGCTGGCATAGGTACCCTTGGCATCGTGGACTTCGACACGGTGGATGAAAGTAACCTCCAACGCCAGGTGCTTTTCACCGTCAACGACATCGGCAAATCGAAAGCGGAAACCGCCTCCGACCGCCTCCGGGCGCTCAATCCACACATTAATATAATAGTCCACGAAACTCGCTTTAGCCGGGAAAATGCGCTCGACCTCGTCAACCAATACGACATCGTGGCGGACGGGACGGATAATTTTCCGACTCGCTACCTGGTCAACGACGCCTGTGTCCTGGCTGGAAAAGTCAATGTTTACGCCTCCATTTTCCGCTTCGAAGGGCAGGTATCCGTTTTCAATTACCTGCTTCCCGATGGAACTCGTGGCCCAAATTATCGGGACATGTTTCCTGAACCGCCCCCGCCGGGTCTCGTTCCAAATTGCGCCGAAGGCGGCGTCCTCGGCGTGTTGCCAGGCATCATTGGCTCGATGCAAGCGAGCGAGGTCATCAAAGTGGCGAGCGGCGTTGGCGAGCCGTTGGCAGGCAGGCTGTTCCTTTTCGATGCGGCAAGTTTCACGACCCGTATTTTGAAAGTGCAGAAAAGCCCCGAAACAAAAATCACCCACCTCATCAACTACGAGCAGTTTTGCGGCATCGTTTCCCCGCAGGAACAGCGCCCGGTGAAGGAAGTGACCGTCCGGGAATTACATGAATTGATGGAGAAAGGCGCTGATTTTCAGCTGATTGACGTGCGGGAGCCGCACGAGTACGCCATTGCTCAAATTGGCGGCGAATTGATTCCGCTCAACAGCATCTCCGGCGCAGCCCCCCGGATTTCAAAAGAAAAGCAAGTCATCATTCATTGCCGCAGCGGTGTGCGTAGCGCCAATGCCATTCGGGAGCTTGAAAACCTCTACGGTTTCGACAACCTGTTCAACCTGAAAGGTGGCATCCTGGCGTGGTCGAAGGAAATTGACAGCGGCGTGCCAACGTATTAAGTGAACGTGAGTTCGGGCTGTCCCGTAGGGACGAAACACATTCATGTTGCGTCCCTACGGGACTTGAAAAATTGGTTTGTCGAAATTGCTACCAATGTTTAGTCCCTACGGGACTGATTGCCAACGACTTACCCTCCGAACCCACGTTAGTGCAAGGAATTTTAAAGTCTGCCAGCCACCACGCACGTTTTTTTGACCTCCCGCACCTCGCCTGCCGGGTCGAAAAGTTGAATCCACACCACGTAAATTCCAAGCCTCGCCTTTTCATCCCTGTCGGTGTCGCCATCCCACCGCAAAAAGCCTTCGGACGGCAACAGCTCACCATCGGCGAGTGATTTCACCAGCCTTCCTTCTGCATCGAAAATCTTGACTTTGGCGGTGAAACCGGGCTTGTCGAAGCGATAGTTCACAAGCAAAAAATCCTGGAAGCCGTCGCCGTCCGGTGAAAATTTCTGCTCCAAAATTTCAATCATATCCTCTCCAAGCTGCTGGTTGCCAATGAATTGAGAATTTTGAAAAGTTGGCGTGGCAAAGCCTGCGGTCGAAGCGGCGGAGTGCCAGTTGGTTTCGTCATGTGTGTCAGTGCTAGGGTTAATTCTTTCCAATGAAACGCCTTCCACGTCTTCAAGCAAAGGCTGATGCAGGCTTTCATCGTAGTCAAAAGCATCCACCACAACCGCTGCCGTGTTTCCCGCTCGAAACAGCGTGACGTTTCCCCGGTCGTCGTCAAAGGCAGGCAAAGCGTTGGAAATCAACACTTTTTCATCTTTTGCGAAATACCGGCTACGAATATCGCCGGGGCTTTCCGTGAAAACAGCAAAGCCGCCGGGAAAAATCAGCCGGTCTTCCGCCACCTGCACGACGGAGGTGTCTTCGCCTGCCTGCACGTTGCCGATGACGAGGTCGGCGAGGTTAAAAATCTTGCCGGAGCGGTTGTAGATTTCAACGAAATCGAAGCCGCCGGTCGCCGAATTGAAAAGGATTTCGTTGAGCACAAGCTCTTGTGGTTCAATGGGTTCGGGCAAACCGAACTGCAAATTGTCAAACAAGCCAACCGGGTTTCCGACGCAGTCGGTGACCTCATGCGAGACAGTTATTTCGTAAACGATGCCCGTTTGAAGCGGCGTCGCAAGCTGCAATTCGACCCGGTTTCCCGAAAAAAGGCTTGCGCTCGCCACGTTTACGCCGCCTGAAATTTGATAGTTTGCTGCATTTTCCGCCTTCACCCGGTCAAGATTTTCGCTGAAAAACAATTGAATCTCAGCCGGTTGTGCCGCCGAGGCGAAGACTCGAACGAGGTCTGGGCTTTTTTCATCCGGTTGCTCATCGAGGACGGAATTGGATTGACCGGGTGTGCCGCCGAGCAGGTTTTCCGAGGCTCGCCAGTTGCTTTCGCCTTCGCACGGGGCGAGTGGGTTGATAAGTTCGAGCGTCCAGCCACCGTCATTTTTTGTTGTGTTTTTGTACCAATCCAAAGCGAATTCGAGGTGGTGAATGACCTTGCCGGATGGGTCGGCGAGCGTGATTTCATCGCCTGCGTTGGACAGCGCCGGGAAGGTGGGCAAGCCAATCGTTTCGCCAAAAACCGCCAGCGAATCCACGTCCGAGTCGTCGCAAACGAGCACGAATTTTCCCGGCTGCAACAGGTGGCTCGGAAAAATTTGCGGCACTCCGCCGCTCGAAAGTTGGAAGCCTGCCAGGTCAATCACCTTGCCGCTGCGATTGAAAATTTCCAAAAATTCCACCTCCGGCAGCGCCACCGGCGGACTTGGGTCTGCCATAATTTCATTGATGAGCAGGTCAAATTCAGCGGCAGGCTCGATTTCAAAAAAAGAAAACGGAAGCGTTTGCGGCTGGCTGAGGTTGCCGCTCAAATCTGCAAAACCACTGATTGTCAGGGAGTAATTTTCACCGCTGGTCAGTGGCATCGCCAACGTCAGGTGAATAAGCGTCGCATCGGCAACATCCAAAATTGCCTCAGACGGCTCGCCGACGCCATTGCTCACCTGGTAATTTTGGACTGCCGAAATGGTCGCCGGGTCGAGCGGCTCATTGAAAATTACATCCACTTCCGTTGCTGAAACTGCTTCGGCAGACAACGCCGCCGGTGCTTGCGTGTCTGGCGCCAAAGGGGCGGTCACGTCGTCGAAGAAAAACTTATCCTTCCGGGTGGCGGTGTACTGACATTGAAATCCGAAAAACCATGCGCCCCAGAGCCAGGTGGCGTCCTGCACCTGCATTTCCTGGCTGAAATTCGAGCCACCGGAATAGTCGGCGGCAAGCGTCCAAGTCCCCAAAGCATCTTTTTTTACCTGCATTCTGACGGCGGGCGAAGTCGCCACTGCACCCGTCGTCGCCGTGCCAAGCAAGGTTTCATTGCCGCCATCCTGCCTGTAAAATTTCACTGCATCGTCGCCGCCGTCCTCGCCGATGGAGAGAAAATAACCATTGCCGGAAGGCAAATTCAGGGCGTCAGATTGCAGGTAAATGCGCAGGCGATTGGCGGCGGAAGGGTCGAATTCGAGGCGGAAAAAAAATTCCCAGGTGGCTGAATCTTGCAGAAAAATTGGAGCAAACAGCGAGGAAGCGCCCGCCGCAGGCGCATTCAATTGGCACTCGAAATTGGCATTGACTTGAAAATGGCTGAGGTCGCCTTGCCAGGTTGGGTTGTTGGTCAGGTCGCCATCTGAAAAGTCGTCGTGAAATTGAGCGGCGAGGCGGAGCGGGAAAACGAGGGCAAAAAGGAAAAGGTGGCAAATTTTCATGGTCGAGGTTTTAAATCTGGCTCTAAGTTTCTCATTTCCCCCGACAACAAAAAAGGGCGACGCCCGAAAGCCATCGCCCCAAAACTATTTGTGCTAAATCTTTGAATGAGGTTGATAAGGGTTGATAGAGGTTGATGAGGTTGATATTGCAGCAATATCAACCTCATCAACCTCCATCAACCCTTATCAACCTCATTCAAACTGCCTCCTGCATTCGCTCCCCCCAAACCGGGATGTAAAGTTGCCCCTGCAAGATTGCCCTCGAAATCACGATGCGCTGCACCTCCGAAGTGCCCTCGTAAATCTGCGTGATTTTGGCGTCCCGCATCATCCGCTCCACGTGATATTCCTTGACGTAACCGTAGCCGCCGTGGACTTGCACCGCCTCGACGGTGTGCCGCATGGCAACTTCCGAAGCGAACAATTTTGCCATCGCACCAGCCACGGAGTAGTCCATGCCTTGGTCTTTCATCCAGGCAGCCCGGTAAACCATGAGTTTTGCCGCCTCGATTTCCGTTGCCATGTCTGCTAATTTGAAGGCGATGGCTTGGTGTTGCGAGATGGGTTTGCCAAAAGCCTGGCGCTCTTTTGAGTAGGCGAGCGAAAGTTGGTAAGCTCCGCTGGCGATGCCAAGCGCTTGCGCCGCGATGCCGATGCGCCCGCCTTCGAGGGTTCGCATGGCGAACTTGAAACCGAAGCCATCCTCTGCAATTCGGTTTTCCTTCGGCACAATCACGTCGTTGTACATGATGGTGTGCGTGTCGGAAGCCCGGATGCCGAGTTTGTCTTCTTTTGCGCTGACGGTCACGCCTTTCCAATCCGTTTCAACGATGAAAGTGTTGATGCCCCGATGTCCTTTTTCCGGGTGGGTTTGCGCCATGACGAGGTGAACCTGGGAAGTTCCGCCGTTGGTAATCCAGTTTTTTGTGCCGTTGAGCAGGTAGTAATCGCCCATGTCAACGGCGGTGGTGCGCTGGCTGGTAGCGTCGCTGCCAGCTTCGGGTTCGGAGAGGCAAAAGGCGCCAATCTTTTCGCCGGACGCCAGCGGGGTCAGGTACTTTTCTTTTTGCTCGACCGTGCCGAACTTCTCTAAGCCCCAGCAAACCAGCGAGTTATTAACCGACATGATGACTGCGCAGGAAGCGTCCACGCTCGCAATTTCTTCCATCGCCAACACGTAAGACAGCGTATCCATGCCGCCGCCGCCGTATTCCGGTGGAACCATCATGCCCAAAAAGCCCAGTTCCGCCATGCGGCGCACCTGGGCTTTTGGATATTTCATGTCTCGGTCTCTTTCAATGACGCCCGGTTTCAATTCATTTTGGGCAAAATCACGGGCAGCCTCCTGCACCGCCAGTTGCTCTTCTGTTAGTTCGAAATACATGATTTGGTTAGGTTGAAATGTTGAACTAGGATGTTCGGGATAACAAAGGATGTTTAAGATTTGGGACGCCGCCTGCATCCTTTACATCCTTTGTTATCCCGAACATCCTATTTCAAAAAACGCCGCAAAAGTATTCAAACTACCTCCATCACGGTTCGGAACGCTACGAATTTTCCCCGGAACCGCTCCGTGTGCGCCGCTTGTAAGGCTGGCGCAGATTCCCGCCAGTAGCGGTTGAGCAAGTCCCTGCTTTCGCAGAAATATTGAATGGTGTACGTGAAGCCTTCTTCGTCTTCCGGTTCGAGCAGGCGCAGAATTTTGCTTTCGCAGAAAAAACCGGTGGCGAGCACTTCGGGCACGTGGACGTTTTGCATCCAATTGAGCCAGTCGGCGTGGATGTCTTTTTCGAGTTTGACGGTGACGTTGTAGAGTAGCATAGTTTTACAAAGCAAACGTGTACGTGTATTTCACCACCACCGCCCGGCTATCGCTGAACGGCAGGTGCGGCGCTTCCCGCCGCCGATTGCTGTTGAGCACGTCGTTGAAAACCACGTACAAATCATTGCCTTCCTTCGGATTGTAGCGCAGGCGCACGTTCTCCACGAAGACCTCGTCCACGCTGTTGTACTGCAAAAAAGCGGAGAGAGCGAGCTTCGTGCTGAACAGATATTCCGCCTTGAACTTGCCGATGTGGGCATGAAATTCCTGCCCCCGCTCCGAAAATTTTGCCCGGTTGAACTGGTAGGCGGCTGGTG
>CAZHLB010000446.1:0-5909 GCA_964533005.1 uncultured Saprospiraceae bacterium | reverse complement strand
CTCCCGGTGTTTTTGTTTTTTTTCGTGCTTTAACACCACCCCCCGCCGCTCGAAAGTTGAGGTTTTCGGATATGCTCTAAACCCCACCTCCTTTCAGACGTTTTTGAAGCACATTTTTTCACTAATCAAACCACTCATGCAAGATTCCAACAACCCTTCCCACGACCCCGAAGTGATTGAAGACGACCAAATTACCGAAACGGAGGAGCCGGGTCTGGAAGACATTATCGAAGAGGCTGCCTTCAGCCGGGAACTCCAACCGATTGACCGTTCGCTGCCAACCACGCTGACGATTATTCCCATTTTTCAAAAACCCGTTTTTCCTGGAATTCCGCTGCCGATGACCTTCAGCGGCGAGGATACTTTGAAAGCAATCCGGGATGCCATCGAAAAAGAAAATTCCTACATCGGCTTGGTGCTGGCGAAGGAAAAGGGCGAGGATGGCGAGATTGAAATCCACGACGTGGGCACCGTTTTCCAGATTTTGCGCTTTGCGCCCATCGCCCCGAATGTCTTGCAGGTGATTGGACAGGGCTACGCCCGGTTCAAGAAAAAACGCTCGCTTTTTGTCAAGCCAGCCATCCGCTGGGAAATCGAGCCGCACACCGACCCGAAGGAAAAACCGGACATGGAACTCAAAGCCTACCTGCTTTCCATCAGTTCGGAACTCAAGGAATTGCTCAAACTCAACCCGCTTTTCAAGGAGCAAATCAACCTCGTTGTCTCGCAATTGAACTACGAAGCGCCGGGCTTGACGATGGATGTGATTTCCAGCCTGCTCACTGCCGACGCCGACAAACTGCAAGATTTGCTGGAAACATTCGACCTGTTCGAGCGGGCGAACATGCTCGTCAAACTGATTCGGGAAGAACTGGAGGTGGCGAAGATTCAGATGAAAATCCAGGGTGAAATTGACACCCAGGTCAACAAGCAGCAAAAGGAATTTTTCCTGCGGGAACAGCTCAGAGCCATCAAAAAAGAACTGGGTTTGGAGAAAGAGGAAGGCGAGTCGGAGATTGAAAAAATCGAGAAAAAGCTGGCAGGCAAGGAGCTTTCTGTCGAGGCAAAAAAAGTGGTGGAGGACGAGTTGGACAAATTGAAAACCCTGAACGCCCAATCGCCTGATTTTGCGGTGACCCGCAACTACCTCGAACTCATCGCCGACCTGCCCTGGGGCATTCACTCGGAAGACAACAAGGATATCAAAAAGGCTCGTGAAATCCTCGACCGTGACCATTTCGGCTTGAAGGACGTGAAAGAAAATATCCTCGAATTTATCAGCGCAGTGGTGAAGCGAGGCAGCGTGGGCGGCAGTATTATTTGTTTGGTGGGGCCCCCCGGTGTTGGTAAAACCTCCATCGGGCAAAGCATTGCCGAAGCTTTGGGGCGTCAGTTTTTCCGCTTTTCCGTTGGCGGGATGCGGGATGAGGCGGAAATCAAAGGTCACCGGCGCACCTACATCGGTGCCATGCCTGGCAAAATGATTCAGGCGCTCAAGCGGGTCGGCACTTCCAACCCGGTCATCATGCTCGACGAGGTGGACAAAATCGGCATGAGTTATCACGGCGACCCTGCCAGCGCATTGCTCGAAGTGCTTGACCCGGCGCAAAATTTCACTTTCCTCGACCACTACCTCGACATTCCCTACGACCTGTCGAAGGTGCTATTCGTGACCACCGCCAACCAACTCGACACCGTGCCGGAACCGATGCAAGACCGGATGGAAGTGATTCGCCTGTCGGGCTATATTTTGGAGGAAAAATTGGAAATCGCCAAGCAGTATTTGATTCCGCGGCAATTGAAAGAGATTGGTTTTCAGGAAGATGAATTGAAAATCACCGATGCTGCCATTCGCCTCATGGCGGATAAATATGCACGGGAAGCGGGCGTCCGAAACCTCGAAAAACAAATCCGCAAAATCATTCGCAAAGCAGCCATGCGGCAGGCAGAGGATGGTGAAATGAAATTTGAAGTGGACGTGGACGACGTGGAAGGCTACCTGGGAAAACCCGTTTTTAACACTGAAAAATTGTACCCGAAACCCATCCCCGGCGTGGTGCTTGGCTTGGCTTACACTGCCTTTGGCGGCGCAACTTTGTACATCGAAGCGGCAGCCACCAGCGCCAAAAACAGCGGCTTTCAACAAACCGGGCAGCTTGGCGCAGTGATGAAGGAAAGCGCCGAAATCGCTTACAGCGTCGTGCGCTCGATACTCAGTAAAATGGAGCCGCCCAACACTTTTTTTGACGACCAAACCATCCATCTGCACGTGCCCGCTGGCGCAACGCCAAAAGATGGTCCCTCGGCAGGCGTCACGATGGCGCTTGCACTTTATTCGTTGGCAACCAACCAGCCCATCAAAGAGGGAATCGCCATGACCGGCGAGTTAACATTAACCGGAAAAGTGCTGCCCATCGGCGGGGTGAAAGAAAAGACCATCGCCGCCCGGCGGGTGGGCATCAAGAAGTTGATTTTTCCAATTGACAATGAGAAGGATTTTGAAGAATTGCCGGAGTATATCAAGGAAGGCTTGACGGTGCATTTTGCAGATTACTTCGAGGATGTGCTGCGAGTGGCGTATGAGCGTTGAGGCTGGGGGAATCCGTGCCGCCAAGCCCCAGTTTGGCGGGAAGTTTTCGCCGCCAAACTGGAGTTTGGCGGCACGGATTCCTCCAAATTCAATCGAAATAGCGGGTCTTCCGATAAATCTGCCGCAAGGAAAGCTTGTTCCCCCTGATTTCAATCTCATCCTCCGGCTTGTCGAAAGTCTTTTCTTCCCATCCGCTTTCCGTTCCCGGCGCACGGGTAAAAAGCACGGCAGCAGGAAACCTCGAGTCGAGATAAAGGATTTGCTCCACAGTCGGAATGGATTGATAAGTAGGCAATTTCATATTCCAATCGTGGCTTTGCGTTGATTTTGAAAGAACTTCCACGATGAAGAAAGGAGTGGTTTCAGCATTCATCCCTTTTCTGTATTCGAACAGAATCGAAGGTTCGTCAATTACAAAAACATCGGGACAGTAAATTCTTCTTCTGTAGTTAGGAGAAAAAACCGGGCGGTTTTCAGAAAAGGTGGAAAACTCAAGTCCGCCGAAAAACAAGCCCATGTACTTGATAAATTCTGTAATAATTTTCCCATGAGGGTTGGTTTCGTAGCCCATAGCAATGATGTTTCCGTCTTGATATTCAATCTTGTATTCCGCCAATTCCCAGACATCCAAAAACTCTTCCCACGTGGCTGGAAAATAAGCCAATTCTTCACCAAGCTCCATTCGCTCAAACCCGGTAAGCGGAATATTTAAGGTTGTTGCTATCATTTCGATGATTTTTTTTTGTCAAAAATAGCTCAAAAACTGCTTTGGCAAAACCTGAATTTCACTGCGACCATTTCGTCGGCTTCCTGTCCCACCTGTGTTTTTTCAATTCCAACATCGTTTCCGCTGACAAAACCTCGCCGTCGCTGGCAGCGATATTTGCCTCCACGTGCCGCAATTTCCGCATCCCCGGTATGGTCGTGTGAACGTCTTGATTGGCAAGAATGAAGCGCAAAGCCATTTCCGGCAAAGCCATTCCCTGCGGCAAGTGAGGTCGCAACGCCTCCGCCCGGTCAACGCTGGCGTCGAGGTTTTCCTTCACGAAATAGCTTGCCCGCCAGTCGCCTTCGGGGAAAACAGTGCCTTTGGTGAGTGTGCCGGTGAGCGAGCCTTCGTCGAAAGGAACCCGTGCGATGACGCCGATATCGAGTTGGCGGCAGAGCGGGAACAGGTTGTCCTCCGGCGCCTGGTCGAAGATGTTGTAAATCACCTGGACGGCGTCAATCAAGCCGGTGCGCAAAGTTTCTAAGCAGTTGTCAGGCTCCCAACGATTTACGCTGATTCCCCACCGGGCAACTTTTCCCTGCTCGCTCAATTTCTGAATTTCCAATTTCCACTCATCCACCGCCGCCCAGCCGTCGTCCCAGACGTGGAATTGCATCAGGTCAATTTGCTCCAAGCCCAGGTTGCGCAGGCTTTTTTCGACATAACTATTAATGTGTGATTTTGGATAAACCTCCGCCAGCTTGAACTCCTGCCGGGCGGGCCACTTCAAATTCATCGGCGGAATTTTCGAGGCGACGTACAATTTCCGGTCGCTGAACTGCCGCACGAGTTTGCCTAAAATCTGCTCGCTCAAACCTGCGCCGTAAGCCCAGGCAGTGTCAAAAAAATTGCAGCCCAGCTCGACCGAGCGGGTGAGCGCCTGCTCATACTCGCCAGGGTCGTCTTGCGGGCTGTCCGGTTTCCAGCCAGCCAACCCCCACATGCCGTAGCCGATTTCGCTGACTTGCCAATTGGTGCGTCCAAAACGTCTGAATTTCATAATGATGAATGATGAATGGTGAATGATGAATGTGTGTCGCAAGGTATATCTTGGCGGCACACATTCATCATTCACCATTCATCATTCATCATTTACAAAATGAGCTTTCGAAACTCCATCTCAAATTTCAAGTGGAAGCGCCTGTTGGCAGGCATTGGCGGCGGGATTCTGGTCGTCCTTTTCGTCATTTACTACTTCAATTACATGGCAGTCTATAGCGAGGGCAACCGGGCTGGGACGCTGATTAAATTCTCTAAAAAAGGCTGGCTTTTCAAGACCTACGAAGGCGAGTTGAACCAGGGCGGCGTCGCCAACCCGGTACCCGGCACGGCAATGGTCAACCAGATTTGGAAGTTTTCGGTGAAAAAAGACGCCGTCGCCGACGAGCTGATGAAAATGGAAGGCAAAGTCGTGCGGCTGCATTATCGTCAATACAATAAGATGCTGCCCTGGGAAGGCGAAACGCAGTACTTAGTCAACGACGTGGAAATTGTTGAATAGGGATGAGGAATGAGGGAAGAGGGATGATTTTGCCCCCTTTCATCCCTCATTCCTCATCCCTCATTCCTAAAATGAAAGCCTTCCTCTCACTTCCCGCCCACCGCCAAGGCATTCTCGCCGTAGCCGCTGGCGCACTTCTTTGGAGCACGAGCGGCGTGTTCATCAAGCTGCTGCCTTTCGATGCGTTCACCATTTTGTTTTATCGTTCCGGTTTGGCGGCATTGTTTTACGCCGTGCTTTTCCGTCGGCAATTGCTGGAAATGAATGCCCGTGCCTGGGTGAACTCGGTAGTTTATTGCCTGGTGCTGCTCTCCTTCGTTTCTGCCACCAAAATGACGACTGCCGCCAATGCTATATTGCTGCAATACACGGCTCCTGTTTACGTGCTGCTGGCGGAGCCAATGCTGTTCAAAACCAGGTTGGAGCGGGTGAACGTCATCACCATTTTGATTTGCCTGGCAGGGATGGTCATCTTGGTTTCCGGCGATTTGGCAGTAGGCGATTGGGTGGGCAATTTGCTGGCATTAGTTTCCGGTATCACCCTGGCGGCGCTGATTTTGGGGCAAAGAAGGAATGCTCCGGAATTTCAAGACCGCTCCATTTTTTGGGGAAACGTCTTCGTGGCTTTGGTCGGGCTGCCTTTTGCCCTGCAAGCTCAAACGCCTACGGTCGAGCATTGGCTGATGTTCGGCTGGCTTGGTTTCATTCAGCTTGGTGTGGGAAACCTGCTGTTTTTCTATGGCTTGAAACGGGTGCTTGCCGTCGAAAGCGCTTTGCTTGGGATGATGGAGCCGATTTTTAGCCCGATTTGGGTGCTCATTTTTTATGGTGAAAAACCTTCGACGGGGGCGGTGGCAGGTGGTATTTTGATGATGATTGCGCTGGCGGGGCGGGCTTTTTGGTTGGAGGTAAAAAGAGGGAAAACCAACCGTGAGATTTAGCTTACGTTTACTAAACTTTACGTGAGTTCGGGGGCTAAAATTCTGATATTCAGTCCTTAAGAGAAGGCGTGAGGGGGATTAAATGATTGCAGATTACATGATTACATG
>CAZHLB010000445.1:0-5916 GCA_964533005.1 uncultured Saprospiraceae bacterium | reverse complement strand
TTGAGGAGGTTTAGAAGGTTTAGCTGTACCCCAACTAAACCTTCTAAACCTCCTCAACCTCCCTCAACCTTCAATGGCACATCGGCACGTCTTCCATTTTTTCCCAGAAAAAGAAGTCGCCGGGTACGTGAAAATTCAGTCCTCGAAACAAAAACAGCAGGGCAAAAAAGACCAAAAATGCCGGGTAAGCCTTGCGCAAAAAATTCCGAACCCGCAGGCTCGCCAAATTTCCCGCAAGCCCCGCAATGAGCATCATCGGAACCGTGCCCAAGCCAAAAAGCGCCATGTAACTCATTCCCGAAAGTGCGCCGCCCGTGCTCAATGCGCCGACAATCGCCATGTAAACCAAGCCGCAAGGTAGCAACCCGTTCAAGATGCCAACCACGAGCGGCGTCCAAGTTTTGCGGCTGCCAATGAATTTTCCCAGGTGGGCTTTCAGCTTGAAAACCAAGCGGTTAAAAAAGCCCAGCTTCACTAATTTGCTTTCGACGTTGATGGAAAACAAGGCGACCGCCAGCAGCGCCACGCCCAAGCCGATGCTCAATGTTTTTTGCAATCCAGCCAGGTACAGTCCTTTGCCTGCAAGCCCAATCAACCCGCCGAGCAGGGTGTAGGTCAATGTGCGACCCAAATTGTACAGCAGCCCATTTCGCAAAACCACCTGGCGACTGCCACCTGGCAACGCCATGGCAATCGGGGCGCACATGCCTGCGCAGTGCAGGCTGCCAAAAAGACCGATGGTGAAGGCTGTCCAGAGGAACATGATTGTTTTTAGAATTAGGATGTGTAGGATTTGCAAGGATATTAAGGATGTGGGACGCCGTCCCATATCCTTAATATCCTTGCAAATCCTACGCATCCTAATTCAATTTTTTTCTTGCCAAAAACGTCGTCATCCCCACGCCAAAACCAACTATCGTCAACGAACTGGCAGGCAACAAAATCGCCGCCACCACTGGCGAAAGCAACCCTTGCACGGCATACGTCAGACCCACCACATTGTACAAAGCCGCCAGCAACCAAGCGCCATAAACCACTCGTTCAGAGGATTTTGTGAAAGCCAAAAATTGCGGCAACCGGGAAAACTGGCGAGCATCAAGAATGGCATCGCAAGCAGGTGTGAAATTGTTGGCGTCCTCCGCCACGACGATGCCGACTTCACTTTGCTGCAAAGCCCCGGCATCGTTTAGCCCGTCGCCTAACATGAGGACTTTTTCGCCTTTGGCTTGAAGGTTTTTGATGAAATCGAGTTTGTCTTTCGGGCTTTGGTGGAAGAAGACGCTGCCGTCCAAGTTAGGAGGTAACTTCAAGTTACCTCCTAACTTCAAGCTAAACTTTGGTTCCAAATATGCCCGTTCCCGCTCGTTGTCGCCAGAAAGCAGGTACGTTTTCGACCGCTGCCGAAACCAGCCAAGCACGTCCCAGGCATTTTCCCGGTACCTGTTGCGCAGCGAAAAACCGCCCTTCACCTTGCCGTCCAATTCGATAAAAACGTCGCCGCTCCAACTCGTCTCGCCTGTGCCGATGAATGCTTTCGAGCCAATGCGCAGGCGGCGCTCGCCGACTTTGCCGGAGGTTCCCTGCCCGGTAAATTCTTGAAAATCAGACAGGTAAAATGGTTTTTTTGTCACCCTGGAAGGGTCGCCTGCCGGGTTCAGATTTTCAAAAAGCTGCCTGCTTACCGGGTGCGTCGAATGCAGCGCCAAAGACTTGAACCAAGCCTTTTCTTCCTCAGCTAAAGGCTCGCCGTCGTACTTCAATTCGTCGCCTGCGGAGGCGTGGGTGAGCGTTCCTGTTTTATCAAAAACCACCGCCGTGATGCGGTTCAGTGCCTCGACTGCATTGGTGTTTTTGATAAAAAAGCCTTTGCGGGCAAGGATTCTGACAGCATTTCCAAGCGTGAAAGGAATATTCAGCGCAGCGGCGCAAGGGCAGGCAATGATGAGCACGGCGGTGAACGCATTGAAAGCCGTGCGGACATCTTTCGGCAGCCAATATGCCAGCGCAACGAATGAAATCAGTAGAATGATAGCTGTAAAATAGCGGCTCACCGAGTTCGCCAGGCGGCTTGCGCCAGCCAGTTTTTCTTGATGAAAAGCGTCCTCGTTCCAAAGTTGGGTGAGGTAGCTCTGCGAGACTTTTTTGGTCAAAGTCAGTTCGATGGCGTCGCCGACTTGTCTGCCGCCTGCGTAAATTTTATCGCCGGAATGCTTTTCCACCGGCTCCGCCTCGCCCGTCACGAAGCTGTAATCAATGCGGGCAAGCCCGTGTTTCAGGATGCCGTCGCCGGGAATTATCTCTTTGTGGCGGACGAGAATCGTGTCGCCCGGTTCCAGTTTATTCACCGAAATACTCTCCTCCTTGCCGCCTTTGATTTTCAAAGCAGCCACCGGGAAGTAAGATTTATAGTCCCGCTCGAAAGAAATGCGGTGATAAGTTATCTGCTGAAACCACTTGCCGATGAGCAGGAAAAAAACCAGCCCGCCCAAACTGTCCATGTAACCTGCGCCCGAACCGGAAATGATTTCAAAGGCGCTCCTGAAATACAGCACCAAAATCCCCAGCCCCAGCGGGATGTCAATGCCAAAATTGCGGGTGCGAATGGAATGCCACATGCCCGTCAGGTAATCCCTGCCGCTGTAAAATGCCACCGGCGTCGCCAATGCAATATTGATATAGCCGAACAGTTGCCGAAACCAAACTTCCGTCTCCTCCAAACCAATGTATTCCGGGAAACTCAGCAGCATGATATTGCCAAAAGCAAAACCCGCCACGCCCAACTGGAAAATCAAGCGGCGGCTGACTGGCTTTTTCGCCGTTTTTTCCAAAGTGCCGAGGTTCAATTCAGGCGCATAGCCAATGCTGGCAAGCAATTCCACGACTTTTCGCAGGGAGATTTTTTCGTTGGAAAAAGTCAGGTAGGCTTCTTTTTTCAGGAAATTGACCTTCGAGGCGATGACCCCGGGCGAGAGTTTGTAAAGGTTTTCAACCAACCAAATGCACGAAGCGCAGTGAATTTGCGGCAGGTGCAAAGTGACTTTTGAAATCTTCGCATCGTTGAAATCGAGCAGTTTTTCCGCCGCTTCCGGGTCGTCCAACCAGGCATATTGCTCCTGCTTTTTGCCCCGCAAACTGATGCCTGCCTTGTCCTCCATATTATAGTATTGACAGAGGTCGTTGGCATTCAAAATCTCGAACACCGTCTTGCAGCCTTCGCAGCAGAAGTTTTTTTCTTCAATGTGAATCGTGAAATCAGGGCAGTCTTCCCCGCAGTGAAAACAAGCAGTTTTGGTCGCCGTCGTCAGCACGGATGCGCCCTGAAGAGGTGCAGCAATGGTCATTTCTTTTAATTTTTTAACCGTGCAAAGAACCTTCGGGCGGCAGCCGGGCGGGGTGAGCAAAATCATTGGGTGATTTTGATTTATCTCATTCGAGGCGGGTTGTCAGCGGATAAACAAATGGAGTGGCAGCACTTTGTATCAAGAAGGATGGAGCTGATTTTTGGTCAAGTTGAGGTTTTTTAAACACACACTTTTTTTCAACACATAGTCACATAGGACACATAGGGTCACGTGTTTTTATAGTCATACTATGTGTTCTATGTGACTATGTGTTGAAAAAAAGTGTGTGTTGAGGATGCCTCAAATATTCACTTCAAAGCAAGCTCCATCCCTTTGCAAAACCTTCCTACCATGAAAAAGAAACAAATCGGCATTTGGCTGGACTACAAATCAGCCCAACTCATCGAAATGAATGGCGACGGCGAGCCGCAAGTGCATCAAATCGCCTCGAACGTGGATTTCAGCAACATTGCAGGCGGCTCCAGAACTGCCGGCACTCCCTGGGGCCCACAAATCGCTACTTCGGACAGCAAACAAACTTTCCGGCGGGAACAGCAGGAGGATGATTACGTGCAAGAAATCATCAAAGCCCTCCGGGATGCTGATGAAATTTACCTTTTTGGGCCCGAAGGGGCGAAGGAAAAACTCGTGAAAGCCCTCCGTGAAAACAAAGATTTCCACGCCCACCTGCGAGCCGTCGAAACTTCGCACGACATGACTATGAACCAGAAAATGCAGAAAGTAAAAGCTTTTTTCGGGCACGAACCGGAGCGGGTAAAAATCAGGGGGAGCGGGGCGGCAATGTGAGGTATGAGGCATGAGGTATGAGGTATGACATCCCTCATACCTCAAACCTCATACCTGATTAAAGTCACTTTTGGCAATGACTGAAATGTACTTTGACGCCAGGCTGGTCAACGACATTTGAGGCGTAAAAAGAATTGAACAACGGTCATTGCCTTCTGAAATTCAATGCTTTAGAGCAAGTATTTAATTTCAGGCAGGCAACGACCGGTAAAAAATGTCAGCCATGTTCAGACCAGCCACTCGCAACCATGCCTTTGAATGGATGGGCGAAAATTATGCACCTCTCATTGATACCAATCACTTCATGGGTCGCAGCCTTTTGGGGCAAAAAAGGCGCAACATGCCCGCCGCCAATATCAAACGGGACGAAAACCTGTATGAAATGGAAGTCGCCGTTCCCGGCTTTGGTAAAGAAGACCTCGAAATCAGTGTCAAAGACGATATCCTGACCATTCGGGGCGAGCGCAAAAGGAAAGTCAACCAAAATTCTCAATTCATCCTGGAAGAGTTCGACCTGGACACTTTCGAGCGCCGCTTCCGCCTGGGGCAAGGCATCGGGCATGAAAAAATCTCCGCTAAACTCGAAAATGGCTTGCTTCACCTGGCATTTCAGGATGTGCCCGAAATGGAAGAACAGGATTTTCAGAAAGTATGCATCCAATAATGTAAAGTTGATGAGGGTTGATAGAAGTTAATAAGGTTGATGCATATCAACCTTATCAACCTTTATCAACCCTCATCAACTTGCCAATTCATCAGCCATGCATCACATCCTCGTTCCCACCGACTTTTCCACCTGCGCCGGATATGCGGAAGACCTTGCCGTTGAAATTGCCAAAAAAAGCAAGGCAGAGGTGGTATTTATGAATGGCTTGACTGTCGGGGTTGATTGGGTGAGCTTGCCAAAAGACAAGGAAACCCGCTATCCCGAAATAAAAGCCCAAATCGGTCACGCCGAACAAGCCCTCGAGGAGCGGGTGCGAAATGCCTCGAAAGAAGGCGTTTTTGCTGCAAAATCTGTGGCATTTCTGGAAGGTTACCGAAGCGTTGCCAATGCATATAATGGCAAAGACGACTTGATTATATTGGGTTCGCATGGAGCGGGAGGGGGTAAAAAATTAGGCGTAGGCTCCAATGCGGGCAAGATTTTGCGAACCGCTAAATCGCCCGTTTTAATTGTGCAAAAAGCGATACCGAAACCTTTCTCATTTAAAACCATCGTATTTGCATCCGGTCTCGAACCTGACACGCATGAAGCATTAAATCGCTTACTCCAATTTGCAGACAAAGTCGGCGCTGAAAACCTCCATTTTATCGAGGTAACGACGCCGCATAATTTCAGACCTACGAGCGTGGTTTTGGGAGAAATGCAGGCATTTATTGCCAAACATGATTTTAAAAATATACGGCTCCATAATTACAATCATTACACCGTCGAGGCAGGCATTGTCGAATTTGCGGAAAGTATAAATGCCGATTTAATTGCCATTGCCAATCATGGCCGGACGGATTTATCGAGCCTGTTTATTGAAAGCATCCCGGAAAACCTGGTTAAACAGGCAGCTTTCCCGGTATTGAGCATTCGGGTATAAGCTGAAAACAGGGTTTGAAAAACAACAAAAAAAGAACTGCTAATTCATGAATATAGAGGGCATTACCGACTGGAAATGCCCTCTTTTTTTCAGCAAAAATTCGGCTCATGTCGGGTTTGCGTGAAACCGTACCGCCAAACTCCAGTTTGGCGGCGTGTTTTACTCCGCCAAACTGG
>CAZHLB010000444.1:0-5928 GCA_964533005.1 uncultured Saprospiraceae bacterium | reverse complement strand
GACGTGCGTGGGACGAGACGGTTCCTCTTCGAGGATGACAAAAGCGACTCAGTCAGACGTGCGTGGAAAGACTTAGCTCTGAGACCTCATCGGGCTATCGTCAATTTCACCCGCTCAATTCGCTGCCCTGCTTCCATTTTCAGCAAATACATCCCTTCCGCCAAGTCCGCCAAGTCCAAACTACAAGGCAAGCCGCTTTTTTCTTCGCTCAAAACCAGCCGCCCGGCTGCGTCGAAGACTTGCAAGCGCACCGCTCCCGGAATTTCAGCTTCGATAAAAACTTGCCCATTTGTTGGGTTCGGGAAAACCCGAACTGCCACCTCAGCTACTTCCCCGGCGGCGCTGAGGAAGTCAACGTGCGCCGTTGCGACGACGGTGCAGCCGTTGCCATCAGTCACCGTCACCGAGTAATCGCCGGTCGGGAGGTTGGTCGCTGTTTGGGTAGTTTGGGGCGGCGAAGTGCTCCACAAATAAGTATAGGGCGGCGTACCGCCAACTGTCGTGACGGTTGCCGTGCCAAGCACTTCCGTGCCGCTGTCGGAAAGATGCGGCGTGGAGGTAGTGCTTGCGGTAGCCGGGAGCGGCTCGGTGATGGTTGCTGAAATTTCGGCGGAGCAGCCGTTGACGTCAGTAATGATTGCCACGTAATTTCCGGCAGGCAAACCTGTTGGATTGCCAATGATGGGCGGCGTCCAGACGAAAGCGTACGGTTCGATTCCACCTGCAATCGTCAATGAAATGGAGCCGTCCGAGCCGCCTGCGCAGGTGACGTTTGTGACGGTGGCAGCTACTTGAATGCCAGCCTCCGCCACCAGTTCCACCTCTACAAATTCGGAACAGCCGTTGGCGTCCGTCACGGTGGTCGAGTAGGTTCCGGGAAGCAAGCCGCCTGGGTTTGCGCCTGTGCCTGTTGGCGTCCAGGAGATGGTAGTCGGGTCAATGCCTGTGCCGCCGGAAATGGTCAGCAGAATGGATCCGTTGGCGGCCCCTTCGCAGCTTGGGTGCGTAACTTCGGCTGAGAGGATGATTTCGGCAGGCTCGGTCAGCGTCGTTTGCAGGGTGGTGGTTAGCCCTTGCGCATCGGTCAAAGTCACGGCGTAGTCGCCTGCGGGCAGGTTGGTTGGATTGCTGCCGGAAAGCGTCGCCGGATTCCAGGCATACGTGAACGGCGCTGTCCCGCCGAGCGGCGTGACCAAAATGGAGCCGCTTGCCTCGCCAAAACACAATGGCGGAGTGCTTTCGATGCTTGCCGAAAACGCAACCGTGAACAGCACCGGGTCAGAAATTGCCGTGCAAAATGGCGTCAGCATCGTCACCGTGTAACTTCCGGTGGCAGTTGGCGAGTAGGTGCTGCCCGTTGCGCCGGGGATGTTTTGACCATTCAATTGCCATTGAAACGAATAGCTGGAAGGAGCAGGATTGCCTGGATTTGCCTGTAAAACATTGCCGCCCGTCAGCGTGGCGATGGGTTGAAAAACGACCACGTTTTGGGTGAACGACTGCGTCGCTATGGTTGGAGTGACGGTGAAAGTAATCTTGAGCGGGTTGTCCGGGTCTTCGGGATGGATGAGGCTGAACATGCCGCCAGGCGTGTTGCCGGGGATGTTGAACGTGCCAAAAAGGTCGTCGGCGCCCACGTTGTCGTCGTCCCAGATTTCAAATTTATAGCTCTGATTTGCCTGCATCGTGAACGAAACGGGCAGTTGCACGGGCGGGTAACTTTCGACCCAAGTCGAGGTATAGACCACCGTCCCCGCTGCGTTTTTGATACGCAGAAATGGGTCGGGTTTGTTGTCGCAGAAGGCGCATTCGTTCCAGATTTCCGGCAGGCTGTTCACCGTGAAAGTGTTGATTTTATTGGTGCTGCTGGTCTGGACATCCAGCTTGATGACGTGAGCGCCGCCGTCGGGAAGTTGCAGCGGGGCAGGGTTGGCTTGGGTTGAAAACTGAACGCCATCCAGGAACCAGGCATAGCCTTGCGCACCGGTAAAATTGTTGGTCAAAACGACGGTCGCAGGAGCGCAAGCCGTGTCGGGTGAAGCGGAAAAAAGAACTCCCGGCGGCTGCGGCTCGATGCCGTTTTTGGAAAAGAAAAACGAGCGTTCGGGATTGCTTTGGAAGCCGCCTGCGGCAAACTCAGCGCCGGTGGCGGAGAGCGGCGCAACGCTCGTTGCGCTGATTCCGGTCAGTGCATCCGGGTTTGGAATGTCCGTAAAATCAAGCACTTGCGAGGTGGCGACATTCACCCGGTAAATTCTGGAGGCTTGATAATTGCCGCCGATGCCATTCGGCGCAGTCCGACGGTGGACGGCAAGCAGGGTGCCGTCGGAGGAAAATTCCAGGCTCGCCGCCTCATCGTTCACGCCCGTCACGTCGAGGCTCATCTTGCCCAGCAGCGAACCGTTGCTGTCCGAAAATCGCCAAATGACGCCGCCGGTGTTTGCCGGGTTCGCCCCTGCGATTTGCTCGGAACCTGCCACGTAAATCGTGCCGGAGCGGTAAGCCAGCTTGAAATACGAGGAGCCTGCCGCCCAGGGATGGCGTTTTTTCCAAAGCACATTGCCAAAATCATTCACGTGCCAAAGCGTGATGGAGTCGGTGAAAGCATTCAGCACCAAAAAAGCGAAGCCCCCGGCAGTCGGCGTGGCATCCACGACGTGGTCGAAACCGCAGTTGTTGCAACTGTTGTACGTCTTCCGACAAAGCGTGTCGAGGTTGGCAGTGATGGCGTGAAGTGCCACGTCTTCAAAATTCAAAAGGGGTCCCCCTGTCGTCGTGGCGAGCAAAAGCTGATTGCCCTTGCGGTTGATGGAGGGGGTGAAAAGGAGATTGTTCGTCGGCTCCGTGCCTTCGTAAATTTTGGAGTTGATGAACAGTAGGGACGGCTCGGTATGCACGGCGAAAACCTTCCTGAGCGTGTCGCCGGGCAAGCAGTTCTCGCATTCGCCGACGGCGATGATGTTACCGCCGGGGTCGAGCGCCAGGTCGAGCACGGTGGACGTGCCGGGGATGCTGCCGTCGAGGAAAAAGTAGTCGAGCAAAGTGCCTTTGTAATTGACTTTCATCAGGACGCCGATGCCGTTCCACTCGCCGCCGAGCACGTAAGTGGTGTCGGAAAGTTGGACGATGGCGTTGGTGCGGTTGAGGTCGGTCTGCGGTTGCCCGTAGGCTTGCAGGTAGGTTTGTTGTGAAAACAGGCTTGGGCAGGCGCCCGCCAGCAGGACGAGAATGCGTAGCAGATTTTTCATAAACCAATGATTTGCTGAATGTTGGGAAGAAAAAAGTGAATGGATATTGGTTGCTCAAATACCGGGTGTGGACTCAAAGTGGAGAGGATGTAAAAATAGAAATTCCATGCGAGGCTGGCGGCTGAGGACGGCATAATTTTACCCGTTCGTAAATCAGCGACAAAACGGGTTTCAAGAGCAGCAAGTCAACAAGAAATCGAGTGAACATCCCGCCAAAAGGCAGGTTCAAGACGAGAAGCCAATCCTTTGCGGGTTGAGCTTGAAGATTATTTTTGGCGCTCTGAATGGAAGACTGGTGCGCAGACCCTGCTGGTCTGGAAGACAAGTTTGCCGGTTTTTCATTCTCAATTTCCTGACTTGAATGAAACAACTCAACTGCATCCTTTTAGTCGAAGACAATTACGCCACCAACATTCTCCACAAAAGAATTTTGGAGAACCTGGACGCCACTCGCCACATCCAAATTGCGGAGAACGGCGAAGAAGCCATAGAGTACCTGGAAAATGCCGTTCATGCCAACGGCGAAAAATGCCCCAACCCGGAATTGATTTTCTTAGACATCAATATGCCGAGAATGAATGGCTGGGAGTTCCTGGAAGAATACCGCAAGCGCCAGTTGAGCAACCAGCAGCGCGTCATAATTATCATGCTCACCACCTCGCCCAACCCGGACGACGAAGCCAAGGCGAGTACTAATCCCGACATCGCCGGCTACGTGCGTAAGCCGCTTTTGCCCAGGGCAGTGAAAGAATTGATGAACAAATATTTCGGGGATGGAGAAAATTGATTGGTAATTGATGATTGTTAATTGTTGATTGCTGATTGTTGTTGGGACGTCCCAACAACAATCAGCAATCAGCAATCACCAATCACCAATCAATCAAAGCGCCGGGTGCTTTCCAAATAAGCAGCCGCTGCCGGTTGCTTCATCAGCGAATACATCATCTCCTTCGCCCGAAAAAGCTGCGCCTTCACCGTTCCCAGTGGGATTTGCAGCTCGGAGGCGATTTCCTCGTAGCTCAATTCCTCGTAGAAGCGAAGCTCAATCATCAGCCGGTACTTGCTGCTCAGTTGCGACATGGTGTTGCGCACCATTTGCAGCTTTTGACCGCGAATGACTTCCTCCTCCGGATTCAGCGTATGGTTTCGGATGTAGCCGGAAAAATCCCGCCCGCCCGAAGGTTCCATCGGCTGGTCAATGGAGAAGTAATTCAGGCGTTTTTTTCGGATGTGGTCAATGCAATTGTTGACGGCAATCCTGAAAAGCCAGGTGGAAAAAGCGTAGTGCGGCGCGTAGGAAGAAAGCTTGTTGAAAGCTTTGCCGAAAGCTTCTTGCGTGAGGTCTTCGGCGTCCTCGTGGTTGCGTACCATCTTCAGGAGATGGTTGTAAACGGAAGGCTGATAGCGTTCCAGTAGTGTCGAGTAAGCAGTTTGGTCACCCCGGATGGCGCATTTGACAAGGTGATAATCGTCGTTTGCGCGGGGGGACAGTCTGTGTTTCGTCAGTGTTAACTCCATCGTTGGGTGCTAATGTTCATGAGAATTGACCGGGAGAACAAGAAGTAGAAAACAACGTAAACAGCATCGAGAACCGGAAGCCAAACTCGCAGCGAACGGTGCTGCAACTTGCTCAGAATCAGGCTGCCTATCATCATCACAACCACCATCCTCACGGCGTATCCCAACAGTGCAAAAATTATGCTAAAATTTAATACAAACAAAAAAACGACCCCCGTGTAGTGCAAAATGTGGCTCAAAGCAAGTGCGCCGAGAAGGGTCTGGTGAACCGGACGGTAGTGTTTTCCGGTGGAAAAATGTCGCCGCTTTTGGCGATAGTATGTTTGCCAGGTTTTTTTAGGAGAGGAATAGACAAATGATAGAGGATTGAGCCGGATGCCGACACGCCCCAGCCTGGCAGCCCGGTTGACAAACAAATCGTCGTCGCCCGAAGCCAGGTGCTCGTGCCCTTTGAAGCCGCCTGCTGCGAAAAACAGCTCCCGCCGATACGCCAGGTTTCTTCCGACCCCCATGTACGGAAGACCTGCCAGCGCAAAACTCAAATACTGCATCGCTGTGTAGCACGCCTCGAACCTGATAAACATGTTCAGGGGACTCGGAGCCTTTTCGTAGGGCGCTACACCGAGCACGATTTGGGTGTTCTCATCCATGCCGGCGACCATCTCGCTAATCCAGTTGTCGCTATCCGGCACGCAGTCGGCATCCGTAAGTAAAAGAACTTGGTTCTTAGCTTGCTCAATCCCTTTCGCGAGTGCGAATTTCTTTCCGGTTTGTCCGTCGTTGATTTCGAGGAGGCTCAAATGGGTGTGCTTGCGCTGCAAATATTCAATTACATTTTTTGTCTCATCTGTGCTATTGTGGCTAACGACCAAAACCTCGTAGCAACGGTAGTTTTGATTTAGAATACGGTGAAGGTTGCGCCGGAGATTAGGCGCTTCGTTGTGGGCGCAGATTACTACGGAGACCGGCGGATTGATGATTGTTGATTGTTGATTGATTTTTTCCCGGAAAAAGGCAAGGCGGGAAAAAATGAATAGCCAGAAAAATAGCTGGACGGCGGTGGCTGCGAGAAAAATCCAAAGGACAACTTCTTCCATGAAAATCTTTGGAGAGAGGTGGCTTTCGGAGGAAAATTTTTGGGATGCTTCACCAACACTCATTT
>CAZHLB010000443.1:0-5938 GCA_964533005.1 uncultured Saprospiraceae bacterium | reverse complement strand
GGTGCAATGACTGAATTAGTCTTGCGCCCTTTGCTTTTTTGCGCCCGATTCTTAAAGCCTGTTTCACCCTCCAAAAACCTGGCAAATGGAGCCTCTTTTCAAAAAAATGCACCCACCAAAACAACACAAAAAGTTTGTCGCAATTCCCCCTAAAAATGTCGCTCTTGCCGCTTTCGCTTATTTTTAAAACATTTAATTTTGCATCCCAAGTTTGAAACAAGGCATGAACACGATGAACAACCGCCCCATCAATCCCTTTCCGCTAAATCACCATCACATTTCATAATTCAAAATCTTGTCAAAAATGAAGAAGATTCATTTCAGCACAACCATTCAATCCTCGCCGGAAAAAGTCTGGCAAACGCTCTGGAACATTGACTCCTACCGTCAATGGGCTTCCGTGTTCAGCCCCGATTCGACCGTTCAAACTGACAACTGGAAAGAAGGCAGCAAAGTCCTCTTTCACGATGGCAGCGGCAACGGCATGGTCAGCACCGTCGCCGCCAACAAGCCCAATCAATTCATGTCTTTCAAACACCTCGGCATGGTGAAAGAAGGCGTGGAAGACACCGCTAGCGACGAGGTCAAAGGCTGGGCGGGCGCTCATGAAAATTACACCCTGACTAGCAGCAATGGCACAACCAAGCTTTCCGTGGACATGGACATCACCGACGAGTTTGAAGGCTATTTTGAAAAAACTTTTCCGAAAGCCCTGGCGGAAGTCAAGCGAATTGCGGAAGGCAGGCAAAAGGAAAAAATTACCCCCTTTCTTTGGTTCGACACCCAGGCGGAGGAGGCTGCCAACTTCTACGTTTCCATTTTCAAAAACTCGCAAGTCACTGGCATCGAGCGTTATCCGGAAGGCAGTCCTGCGCCTGCTGGCAGCGTGATGCTTGTAAGTTTTTCGCTCGACGGGCAAGAGTTTACCGCCATGAATGCAGGGCCCCATTTCAAATTCAACCCGTCCATTTCCTTCTTCGTCACCTGCGAAACGGAGGAGGAAACCGATGCCATGTGGCAAAAGCTACTCGAAGGCGGCATGGTGATGATACCCATTGAAAAACAGCCCTGGAGCCAAAAATATGGCTGGGTGCAAGACAAATTTGGCTTGTCGTGGCAGATTTCATGGGGAAAACTGACCGACACCGACGGGCAAAAATTCGTCCCTACGCTTCTCTTTACCGGCAAACAAATGGGCAGAGCGGAGGAGGCGGTGAAGTTGTACACGTCTATTTTTAAAGATTCTTCCATCAAAGGCATTATGCGCTACGAAGCCGGGGAAGAAGGCAAAGAAGGCACGGTCAAACATGCCCAAGCCACCCTCAACGGTCAGACTTTCATGTTCATGGACAACCCGATGCCGCAAGATTTCACGTTCAATGAAGCCATCTCTTTCGTCGTCCATTGCGACAACCAAAAGGAGGTGGATTATTTCTGGGAAAAACTCATCACCGGCGGCGGCAATGAAAGTGATTGCGGCTGGTTGAAAGACCCCTTCGGCGTCTCCTGGCAAATCACGCCGAGAATCTTGCTTCAATTGATGTCTCATCCTGACCCGGCGACCCGTCAGCGGGTCTTCGGCGCTATGATGAAAATGCGAAAAATTGACATCGAGACGCTGAAAAAAGCTGCCGAAGGCGACAGCAAAAAAGTCGTCACCGTAGAAACAATGGTCAATGCACCCATCGAAAAAGTATGGCAATATTGGACGCAGCCGGAGCATATCATGCAATGGAACAATGCCAATGATGACTGGCACACCCCTCGTGCGGAAAATGATGTGCGCCCCGGCGGCAAGTTCAATATCAGAATGGAAGCCAAAGACGGCAGTTTCGGCTTCGACTTTGCTGGCGTTTATGACCAGGTGGAAGAAAAAAAACGCATCGAATACACGATGGGCGACGGCAGGAAAGTGGTGGTTTCATTTTCCGAAGTGGAAGGTGGAACGCACGTGATTGAAAGTTTTGACGCCGAAAGCGAGAATCCCGTTGAAATGCAGCGGGCAGGTTGGCAGGCTATTCTCGACAATTTTAAGCGACATGTTGAAGGCTAAGCTGGGTTGTTAATAACAGTTTAGCACGTATTGCCAAGACGTCTTTGTCATTCGCCGAAGGCGAATCGCTGGGTTTCGAGTTGCCACTTTTTAGCCGAAAAAAGCGGCAACACGAGACCCAGCGATTCGCTTTTGATGAATGTCAAGGTGACCTGCAAGCGACTCAAACGACTGGGTGAGACAAATTAGCAGAGCGATTAAACGCTTCAAAATTCACCGCTTTTTGTTTCCTTCCACCTGCCGTGCATTACTTGGGAAAACAACCATCCATGAAAATTCTCCTTTCCCTTTTCGCCATCCTTTTCCTGCTCAAAACGCCCGTCATTGCTCAATCTTCACCACTAAAAAACAAAGTCGTTCACTCCGCCGAAATCTATTTTGACTTCGGCAGGCACGACTTAAAATCTGAAGCGGACAGCGTTTTGAAAAAAATAGCTGAGGCATTCAAAACCAATCCAAATCTCGCCGTTAGCATCACTGCCCACACCGACAGCATTGGCACCAACCAAAATAACCAAAGGCTCTCTGAGCGCCGTGCGGAAATGGTGAGCTATGCTTTGGCGGCGCTTGGCATTCCCGCAAAGTCCCTTCAAATTCAAGTCTTCGGCGAAGGAAAACCTGCCGTCGCCAACCGCACCGACGAAGGCAGGCAGCGCAACCGGCGGGCAACCATCGAACTGGTTGAACAGGTGAAAATGACCCCGCTTGAAGGCAAAGTCGTTGATCCGAAAACCGGCAAAGGCATCGAAGCGGACGTGATTGTGCATGGCAAAGAATTTCGAGACAGCACCAGCAGCGATTACGAAGGGTATTGGCACGTCAACGTGCCGGAAGGTGTGGTGGTCGGCGTGGATGTTGTAGCAGAAGGTTTTTTCCTCGAAAGTAAAATGATAAAAGTGCAGCCCGGCAAGATGCCGCCCGTCGTCATTGACTTGCGCCCCGCCGAGGCAGGCGCAAGCGCAGAAATCGAAAACCTGTTTTTCGTCGGCGACCAGGCGATGCTGCTGGAAACTTCAAAGCCGGAACTGCCGAAAGTGCTGCGTTTCATGCAGGTGAACAAAGACATCAAAATCGAAATCGCCGGTCACGTGAACTACCCCAACCGCCCGCCGGTGACGAAGGAAAGCTGGGAATTCGGCTTGTCGCAGCGCCGGGCGAAATTGGTTTATGACTACTTGTTGGAAAATGGAATTGCCGAAGAACGCATTTCGTGGAAGGGCTACGGGAACTGGGAAATGCGCTTCCCTCATGCCACTTCAGACAAAGACCAGGCGGCGAACAGGCGAGTAGAAATTCGGGTGTTGGGCAAGCGATAGGCTGAGATTGGAACGGGGTTGTCAGCAAAATAAGAGGTGAACTTTCTGAACCAGGGGGTGTACTTTTGTCAAAAATTAATAGAAATGGATACTGTTCAAATCAATGTAACCCGGCAAATGGATGGTCTGAATTTTTATCTCGACCCGCTGGAAAACAGAGCCATCATCAGAGAATTCCCGCAAAGCCATCCACTCCCTGGCATTTTCATCGCCGTTGAGAGGAAAGAAAATCCCGATTTCATCTATGACCGGGTTGCTAAATTCATCTTGCCTGTCCTGGTGGGAATTGAAAATGAAAAGGACTTAAAAAAAATAAGGCAGTTGAAATTTATCGAGCCTGTTTCCGAGAAAGTCATCAAAACCATAAAATTCGAGGCATGACCAAGAAATTCAACCTATACCTGGGAAAAGCCGGACATTTTCATGCCATGTCCGAATTCCTATGCCGAGGCTGGAATGTGGCAATTCCGGAAGTGGATATCGGAGACGACATCTTTGTCGTGAAAGATGAAACCGGCGAGTTCTGGAGAGTCCAAGTGAAAACGGCAAATGGAATTTCCAGAAAAGATGGCTGGAGCGCCCAGTTTTCAATTAGCGCAGCTCAACTGATTCAAAGATTTCAACCTGAGCTGATTTACGTGTTTTTGGTTCGTAACCAAGAAGGTTGGTCAAAGCCTTTGGTCATTAGCAGGCAGAAATTATATGAGCTGTTCAAGTTCACCAAAATAGGTGCAGCCCAAAATGACAAGCTGGTCTTTTATTTTTCCTTCCAAAATGACAAGGTCATTTGCTCGGAAATTGATTTAACATCCCACCTCAACAACTTCTCCGACTTCCCCCTCATTGAGCATTGAGCTATTTTTTCGGGGAAAATTGGTAACAATTTTCCCCGAAAAAATAGCTGGTCTACCATTCCAATCTCGCCGCATTAGTTGCACCCCATATCCTGCTTCGACTGCGCATCATTGTTCGGGAAACAATTGCCCGACATCGTTTGCGACGGAACGTAACGAAGCATATCCGGGTCGTACAAACCATTTTCCAGGAACTCCACCAAGTCGTCCTTTTCCAACTCGGTCAGGCCCAAAGGCTTGAAGGCAGCGGCAATCTGGCTGGCTGGTACGTCGGGATTTTCCGGCACTGCGGCGTTGAAATATTCCACCACCTCTCGCAAACTCTGCTTGCTGGCGCCGTGAAAATAAAAGCCCACATCCTTCATGTTGTACAGTTGCGGCACTTTGAATTTGTGCATGTCTTCCGCCTTTCCCGTGAAGCCGCCCCTGCCAAAATTGCGCTTGTCGGTGGCGTTCGTGCGGAAAACTTCATGCCCGCTTTGGTAAAGATTTTTGACGCCGACGGCGAAGAAGCGCATCGAGTTTAGCGAGGGGCTGTTGTGGCAATTGACACAGCCTGCTTTTCCGAAAAACAGCAATGCGCCTTTTTTCTGCTGCTCGGTCATGCCGGTTTGGTTGCCTTTGAGCCAAAGCTGGAAAGGCGCATGGTTGGTCAGGATGGTGCGGAAATAGGCGGCAATGGCAAAAGCACCCGTCTTCAGCGAATACCGCTCGCTTTCGGGAAAGTCTGGAAATGCGGCGTCGAACATGGCAGTGTAGCCAAGCGAATCACAAACCGCTTTGTTGATGACTTGCCGGTGAACCACCAAAGCACGCTGGTTATTCGCTTCCAAACCTTCAAATCCCTGGTGGTTGAGCGCCACCAACGTGTCTTGATTCCAGACCGATTCCGTGCCGACGTTGACGCCGTAGGAGCCGAAAGTGCCTGCCCACAAAGCATTCGTTACGTAAGTCAAATTGATGACCGGCAGTGGTCTTGCACCTTGCGCATCCACTTCATCTCCTAAATACTGCGGGTTTTTTGAGCGCCCTTCGCCATGTTCGCCGAAGCCAATCCCCCCATCGGCGATCCCCTGAAAACGACCGGCGGTTAAATTTTTGGAAGGCACGTGGCAACTGCTGCACGAGTAAGCTTCCTTCGAGACGGGATAGGTTGGCTGCAAGCCAATGCCCGTTTCAAAAAAGAGCATTTTCCCAAGCTCCACTTTGGCGGGCGTGATTGGGTTTTTCACGTCCTGGTTCGGCAAGTTTTCCAGGTCGTAGCTGCCAGGCATCACGTAGCCATCCACCTTGCCATTGGGCGAATGTTTCTCCAACGCCGCCGTGAGCTGCTCGTCAATGTTGTCGTCTTTTTCACAGGAAAGCAAGTAGCCGGTGGCTGCCAGCAATAGGAATACCATTAACTTCTTCATGAGATATTGATTTAAGCGTGAATAAATTATCGTGTTTGGATGCAATTGGCTCGCCGAATTGGAGGGGGAATCGGCAAATAGACAGGAGAATTTTTAGCGATAGGTCAGAAAAAAGAAGCCTTTAATGTAGGATGGTTTGCTCTTGTTAGAATGCCGGCAAAGCTAAATGGTCAGTTTTTAAATGCGAGCTGATTTTTCGCAGCCAGACAAAAATTGTACCGCCTCTGCATTGGCTCACCTGCTTGTCCATTAATCGTTTTGCAAATTATCTGCTTTAAAAAACAGCATCGCCCGTGCCCATTC